>JBKJKU010000199.1:0-10332 GCA_046597355.1 Aquabacterium sp. | reverse complement strand
GGTGCAGTGGTGGTACGGCCACAACGCGGTGGGATTTTTCCTGACCGCGGGCTTTCTGGGGATCATGTACTACTACATCCCCAAGCAGGCCGGCCGCCCGGTCTACAGCTACCGGCTTTCGATCGTTCACTTCTGGGCGCTGATCTTCACCTACATGTGGGCCGGCCCGCACCATCTGCACTACACCGCCTTGCCCGACTGGGCGCAAAGCGTGGGCATGATCTTCTCGCTGGTGCTGCTGGCGCCGAGCTGGGGCGGCATGATCAACGGCATCATGACCTTGAGTGGTGCGTGGCACAAACTGCGTGATGACCCGATCCTGAAGTTCCTGATCGTCTCGCTCTCGTTTTACGGCATGTCCACGTTCGAGGGCCCGATGATGTCGATCAAGACCGTCAACGCGCTGTCGCACTACACCGACTGGACGGTGGGCCATGTGCACTCGGGCGCGCTGGGCTGGGTGGGTTTGATCTCGATGGGGGCGCTCTACCACCTGATCCCCAAGATGTACGGCCGCGAGACGATGTACTCCACCCGCGCCATCGAGCTGCACTTCTGGGTCGCGACCATCGGCATCGTGCTCTACATCGCCGCGATGTGGATTGCCGGCGTGATGCAGGGCCTGATGTGGCGTGCAGTCAACCCCGACGGTACGCTGGTCTACAGCTTCGTCGAGAGCGTCAAGGCGACTTATCCGTTTTATGTCATCCGCCTGGGCGGCGGGCTGCTGTACTTCGGCGGCATGCTGATCATGGGCTGGAACGTGGTCAAGACGGTGATGGTGGGCCAGGCCGTCACGGCCCCGATCCCGACGCCGTTGGTGCTGGCCCACGCCTGATCGCAACGAGAGCAACCCATGGCACAACACCTTGCACCGTCGGGTCACGAGAAGATCGAGACCAACAACTTCCTGATGATCGTCCTGATCCTGCTGGCCATCCTGTTTGGCGGCCTGGTCGAGATCGTTCCGCTGTTCTTCCAGAAATCCACCACCCAGCCGGTCGAGGGCCTCAAACCCTACACCGCGCTGCAACTCGCCGGGCGGGATGTCTACATCCGCGAGGGCTGCTACAACTGCCACTCGCAAATGATCCGGCCGTTTCGGGCCGAGACGCTGCGCTACGGCAGCTTCTCGGTGGCGGGTGAGTTTGTCTATGACCACCCGTTCCAGTGGGGCAGCAAGCGCACCGGGCCTGACCTGCACCGGGTGGGCGGCAAGTACAGCGACGAGTGGCACCGCATCCACCTGAACAACCCGCGTGACCTGGTGCCCGAGAGCAACATGCCGGCTTACGCCTGGCTCAACAAAGGCATGCTCGACCCGGCCGACATGGCGCCCAAGCTGAAGGCGCTGCGCACCGTCGGCGTGCCGTACACCGATGACGAAATCGCCAAGGCCGGCGACGAGGTCAAGGGGCGCAGCGAGATGGACGCCGTGGTCGCCTACCTGCAGGTGATGGGTACCTCACGCAAGTAACGGCCCAGGAGACCCATCATGGATGTCAATCTGCTGCGCAGCGTGACCACGTTGCTCATGTTCCTGGTCTTCATCGGCATCGTGGTCTGGGCCATGGCGGGCCGCCGCCGGGCTGATTTTGATGCCGCGGCGCAACTGCCCTTCCTGGAGCTGACCTCCGCCAAATCAGCGGATACGGCCGAACCGGCCGCATCCGGCCTGCCCGCCGCGGGCCGGCCCGTCGGACAATCTGGAGAAAAGCAATGAGTGATTTTGTCCACAGCGGCTGGGCGCTGTTTGTCGCCGGCATCACCATCGCCGGGCTGCTGTTTTGTGTCTTCATCCTGGTGGTGGCCAGCAAACGCCAGGTGATGGCCAGCGACAACACCACAGGCCATGTCTGGGACGAAGACCTGAAGGAGATGAACAACCCGCTGCCGCGTTGGTGGATGTGGTTGTTTGTGATCACCGTGGTCTTTGCGGTGATCTACCTGGCGCTGTACCCGGGCCTGGGCACCTTCCCCGGCACCCTGAAATGGACCAGCACCGGCCAGTGGCAGGCCGAGCAGGACAAGGCGCGCGCCACGATGGCGCCGGTATACGCCAAGTTCACGGCCATGCCGGCGGCCGCGCTGGCCAAGGACGCCCAGGCCATGGGCATCGGCGAGCGGTTGTTCATCAACAACTGCGCCCAGTGCCACGGCTCGGACGCCCGCGGCAGCAAGGGCTTCCCTAACCTGACCGACAACGACTGGCTGGGAGGCAGCGGGCCAGAGTACATCGCCAAGACCATCACCGGTGGCCGCATGGGTGTGATGCCGCCGATGGCCGCAGCCGTGGGCACGCCGGAGGATGTCAAGAACGTGGCCAACTATGTACTGAGCCTGTCCGGCAGCGCCCACAGCAATCTGGCGGCGGAGTTGGGCAAGCCCAAGTTTGCGGCCTGTGGTGCCTGCCACGGTGCCGACGGCAAGGGCAACCAGGCGCTGGGTGCCCCCAACCTGACTGACAAGATCTGGCTGCACGGCTGGGGCGAAAGCGCGATCGTCGCCATGGTCAATGGCGGCAAGACCAATGTCATGCCCGCGTTCGAGTCACGCCTGAGCCCGGAGCAAATCCATGTGCTGGCGGCCTATGTCTGGAACCTGTCCCAGGCCGTGGCGGTGGCGGCCAAGTGAGCGACTGCACGCGCGGCCTCGAATGAGTGATTCCCCAGGCCCGGCGGCCTCGCCGGCCCCGTTGTCCGCAGCCGCCTTGCCGCCGACATTGCAGGCCGACGCCCAAGGGCTGGTCGGCGACGATGCGGCCGTGGCGATGGTCTCGCTGTTCCAGAAGCAGCAAAAGATCTATGCCCGAGCGGTGACCGGGCTGTTCTCGACCTGGCGCTGGTCGCTGGTCTGGGCGACCCAGTTGCTGTTTTATGGCCTGCCCTGGTTGTCCTGGAACCAGCGCCAGGCGGTGCTGTTCGACCTGGACACCCGGCGTTTCTACATCGGCCCGTTGGTGCTGTACCCGCAGGACTTCATCTTCCTGACCGGCATCCTGATCATCGCGGCCTACGCGCTGTTTTTGTTCACCGCGGTGGCTGGGCGTGTCTGGTGCGGTTTTGCTTGCCCGCAGACCGTCTACACCGAGATCTACATGTGGGTTGAGAAGAGGATCGAAGGCGACCGCATTGCCCGCATGAAGCTCGATGCGGGCGACTGGACGCTCAACAAGCTGTGGCGCAAGACCGCCAAACAAGGGGTCTGGCTGCTCATCGGGCTGTGGACCGGCTTCACCTTCGTCGGCTACTTCACCCCGATCAAGACGCTGGCGGCCGAGGCGGTGTCCTTCGGTTTCGGCCCCTGGGAGTGGTTCTGGGTGTTGTTCTACGGCCTGGCCACTTACGGCAATGCCGGCTTCCTGCGTGAGCAGGTGTGCAAGTACATGTGCCCGTACGCACGGTTCCAGAGCGCGATGTTCGACAAGGACACGCTGATCATCAGCTACGACATCGAACGCGGCGAGCCGCGGGGGTCACGCTCGCGCAAGGCCGATCCCGCCACGATCGGGCTGGGCGACTGCATCAACTGCGGCTTGTGTGTGCAGGTCTGTCCCACCGGCATCGACATCCGGAACGGCCTGCAGTACGAATGCATAGGCTGCGCCGCCTGCATCGACGTCTGCGACAGCGTGATGGACAAGATGAACTACCCCAAGGGCCTGATCCGCTACGACACCCAGAACGGCCTGGCCCAGCACCTGACACGCAGCCAGCGCCTGGCGCGCATCTTTCGGCCGCGGGTGCTGGTCTATTCCGCCATCCTCGGGGTCATCGTGGCCGGGTTTTTCATCAGCCTGGCGATGCGCCATCCGTTCAAGGTGGACGTGGTGCGTGACCGGGCCGCACTGGCGCGGCTCGTCGAGGACGGCCAGATCGAAAACGTCTACCGTCTGCAGATCATGAATGCGACCGAGCAGCCGCACCGCTACCAGGTGTCGGTTCAAGGCCTGCCCGGCATCCGCCTGACCACGCAGCCCGACATCCGCATCGGACCTGCCGAGGCCACTTGGGTGACGGTCAACGTGCGGCTGCCGCCAGACGCTGCCCAGCAGGCCGGGCCGGGTGCCCACGCCATATATTTCGACATCGCCCTGCGCGCTGAGGGCGCAGCCGGCCCGGACACCGCCGGCGCCGTGGCGAGTGAAAAGTCAACCTTTGTCGTGCCGCGCTGAGCGCAGCCCAGGAGAGCTCCACCATGACCGACCCCACTGCTGCCCCCTCGACCGTCGCATTCCTGGCAACCGGTCGCCCTGCAGCCCAACCCGCAATGACCGCTGCCACGCTGGACAACAACAAGGCATTGCCTCCCGAGCCTGCGTTGCCCTGGTGGCGCTTTGGCATGGTCTGGCTGGTGCTCGGCGGTCCTGCGGTGGTGGTGGTGGCCAGCCTGGCGACGGCCGTGGTGGCTTATGTGGGTGCCGACGAGGTGCTGGTCAACACGCCGTCGGCCCGGTTGCTGCCGGTGCAGCCCACGTCCGAGACCCCGGCGCTGACGGCGCGCAACCATGCCGCCACGGCTGCGGCTGCCGCTGCGACCGCCGCGGCCGACCGCTGAGCGCGGGCCCCAGGTGATGCCGGCGCTGAGTTTCGGGCGGCGGGCGATGGCCATTCTGTGGCCCGCCTTTCTGATGGCCGGCGTGCTGGAGGCGCTGGTCTTTGCACTGATCGATCCGCACGATCTGCACTGGTTTGGCGGTGCGCCGGTCGAGTTGTCCCCCTCGGCGGTCTACACCCTGGCGTTTTTTGTGTTCTGGGGCGTGATCTCGACCGCCGGTGCGCTGACCCGGCTGCTGGAGATGACGGCCGACGATGTCAACCAGCTGCCGGTGCCTGGACCGACGCCCCGCTGACGGCAGGCTGCGCCGCTGCGGGTCGGCCCGGCGCCGTCAGCAATTGGCGCCGCTGACCAGGCTCTGCAGCTTGTCCTGGTCCAGGATGCGGATCTGGCGCTGCTTGACGTCCAGCATGCCTTCGTCCTGGAACTTGCTGAAGGTGCGGCTGACCGTCTCCAGCTTCAGGCCGAGGTAGCTGCCGATTTCTTCGCGGGTCATGCGCAGGATCAGCGACGACGCCGAAAACCCGCGCGCCTGCAGCCGCTGGGTGAGGTTCAGCAAAAACGCCGCCAGCCGCTCCTCGGCCCGCATGCTGCCGAGCAGCAGCATCACACCGTGGTCGCGCACGATCTCGCGGCTCATGATCTTGTGGAACTGGTGCTGCAGTTCGGAGAATTCACGCGACAGGTTTTCAAGCTGGGCGTAGGGAATCACGCAGACCTGCGAGTCCTCCAGCGCCACGGCATCGCAGGTGTGGCTGTCGGTGCTGATGCCGTCAAGGCCGAGCAACTCGCCAGCCATCTGGAAACCGGTGACCTGGTCGCGCCCGTCTTCTGACGAGACGCAGGTCTTGAAAAAACCGGTGCGCACAGCGTAAAGCGACAAAAACGCCTCGCCGGCACGGAACAACGACTCGCCCCGGGCCACCGCGCGGCGCGAGCCGACCAAGGTGTCGAGCCGGTCCAGGTTGTCTCTAGAAAGCCCAACTGGCAGACACAGCTCACGCAGGTTGCAGCTTGAACAAGCCAATTTGAAGGTGTCAAGACGAAGCTTGGAGGTGTCAGCGGGGCTGTTCATGGCTCATTATGGGCGTGCGGCGCCGCGTGTCGCCAAGCCAGCGGCCTGCCGCTTGGCCACACAGCCGCGCCCACTGCGGCAATCCTATTCAAGGGGCCGGCACCCGTCCCGACAGGCATTGTTCGGCAGCGGCCTGGGCTGGACTTGAGGCAAATCAAGACGCGGTTTTTTCGCTTTGGCACAGTCGCGGCATGTCGACTGTTGCTGAAAAAACCGTGCCGCTGCTGACCGAGGCGATGCTCCGCCGCCTGGACCGGCCTGGGCCGCGCTACACCTCGTACCCCACGGCGGACCGGTTTGGCGACGCCTTTGGTCCGGACGACCACGCCCGGGCGCTGGCCCGCCGGGCCAGCGGTGCCACCGTCGGTGTCGGGCCGCCGCTGTCGGTCTACGTGCACATTCCGTTCTGCGAATCGGTGTGCTACTACTGCGCCTGCAACAAGGTCATCACCCGCCACCACGGGCGCGCGGCCGAGTATCTGGACGTGCTGGCGCAAGAGGTGGCGCTCAACGTGGCGGTGCTGGGCAGGGGTCAGGCCGTCTCGCAACTGCACCTGGGCGGCGGCACGCCCACCTTCTTGAGCGATGCTGAACTCAGCGGGCTGATGGCCATGCTGCAGCGGTCGTTCCAGCTGGTGGCGGGCGCCGAGATCTCGATCGAAGTCGATCCACGCACGGCCTCGCCCGATCGACTGCGCCACCTGGCAGCGCTGGGCTTTAACCGGCTCAGCTTCGGCGTGCAGGACTTCGATGCGGACGTGCAACAGGCGGTGCACCGGGTACAGCCGTATGCATCGGTGCGCGACCTGATCGCTGCAGCGCGAGAGATCGGCTTCGAGTCGATCAATGCCGACCTGATCTACGGCCTGCCCCGGCAAACGCCGGCGTCCTTCGCCCGCACCGTCGACCAGGTGGCGGGCCTGCGACCGGACCGGATTGCGCTCTATGCCTATGCGCACCTGCCCACACGCTTCAAGCCGCAGCGCCGAATCATTGTCGAGCAGTTGCCGCCGCCCGAGCACCGGGTGCAGATGCTGGGTGGCGCTATCTCGGGCTTCATTGCCCAGGGCTACACCTATATCGGCATGGACCACTTTGCGCTGCCGGGTGACTCACTGGCGGTGGCCAAGCGCCAGGGCCGGCTGCACCGCAACTTTCAGGGCTACAGCACCCAGCCGGATTGCGACCTGATCGCGCTTGGCGTCTCGGCCATCGGCAGCATGGGCGCCAGCTACAGCCAAAACGCCAAGACGCTGGACGGGTACTTCAGCGCCATCCGCCAAGGCCAGTTTGCCGTGGTGCGTGGCCTGACGCTGACCCGCGACGACCTGGTGCTTCGCGCGGTGGTGATGGCCTTGATGTGCCAGGGGCGGCTAGCGTTCGGGTCGATCGAGGTGGCGCACCGGATCCGCATGACCGACTACTTCAAACCCGAACTTGAAGAACTGGCCGAGTTGCAGGCGTTGGGTCTGTGCACGCTCACCCCCGATGCGGTGCAGGTGACGTCGACCGGCTGGTACTTCGTGCGTGCGGTGGCCATGGTGTTCGACCGCTACCTGCGCACCGACCCGATGCGAGAGCGTTTCTCTCGCATCATCTGAGGCGCAGGCGGCGGTGGACCCGGCGTTGTTCCTCAGTGCGGTGCTGATGGGGTTGGCGGGCACGCCGCACTGCCTGGCGATGTGCGGCGCAGCCTGCACGGCGGCGTCCGGTGGGGGCCGGCCACGCGATCTGCTGCCCTTCCACCTCGGCCGCCTGCTGGCCTATGCCGCAGCCGGTGCAGTGGCCGCTGCCAGCGTGGGCAGTCTGGCCAGCCTGGGCCAAGCTGTCGCGGCCCTGCGGCCGCTGTGGACGATGGTTCACATGGCGGCACTGGCGCTGGGCCTGTACCTGGTCTGGCAGGGCCGGCAGCCGGCCTGGATGGAGCGCCTGGGCCGCACCCGGTCGTCTGCCGTGCCGCATCGGCCTGGCGAACGCTGGCAGGCCGTTCGGGGGCCTGCGCGCAGTGCCGGCCTGGGGCTGGCTTGGGTGGCCTGGCCCTGCGGACTGTTGCAGTCGGCCCTGCTGGTGGCGTCGTTGGCCAACTCGGCCTGGTCGGGTGCGGCCGTGATGGCCGGATTTGCCGGCGCGTCGGCGGCCGGTCTGGTGCTGGGGCCGGCGTTGTGGTGGCGGCTGTCGGGAGGCAGGTCACGCGGGTCAGTGGCCGGGGTGCCGACAGGTCCGGCCGGCGCCGCGGCGTTGTCAGCAACCACTGCGGTGCGCTGTGCCGGCGCGGCGTTGGCTGCGGCCTCGGCCTGGGCGCTGGGACACGGCCTGTGGATCCGGCTGGCCGCCTGGTGTTTCAGCTGAGCCGCGCCACGCCGTGCAGCCAGGTCGGGCCTGCGGCCCAGTAAAGGCAACTTTCCATGAAAAACGCCCGGGCTCGCCGGGCGTTTCAGATCTGCCAGGCCACCGCGAACGGCGCCTGGAGAACACTGATTTACTTCTTGGCCGAAGCGGCAGCGGCGGGAGCAGCCGGAGCCTTCTTGTCGGCAGCCTTGACGTCGGCCTTGGAAGCGGCGGCGGCGGGCGCAGCAGCTTTTTCTTCCTTCTTGGCGTCAGCAGCAAAGGCGCCGGCGGTGGCGAAGGTGGCGGCAATCAGGGTGGCCAGGAGCTTGTTCATGAGGAGAGTCCTAAAGGATGGATTGAGATCGCCCTCCTACATTGGGAGGACTCACCCCAAACGCCAACCGTCATCGGTCGGTTGACAGCGCCAGTGACATTTTTTTCATTTTTGTTGCCCGACCCAAGCGCAGCGCGTGGCGCCAGCCTGTGTACAGGTCGAGTTTTGCCGCACACGGCAACAGGGTGTTCAATTGCCGATTTGCGCGCGAAGGCATTCGCCGGCCAGTGGCCGGTCAAGCGGGCTGAGGACATTGACAGGGTGATCGTCCGCGAGAACAGCGACGGCATTGGCGACGGCATCTGCGGCGGCATTAGCGACCGCATGAGCGACGGCATGAGCGACGGCATTAGCGTTGGCACCGAATGCCCGGCAGAGAACGACAAGGCCAAGGCACTGATCAAGTTACGGTTACAGGGGGCAGGTCACCATGACAACCCGAAATCCACCATGCTAGAATCATGTGCTTTGTTGAAGCCGGGTCGTTAGCTCAGTCGGTAGAGCAGCGGACTTTTAATCCGTAGGTCGCGTGTTCGAGTCACGCACGACCCACCACACAGGTTTGTACTGTGTTCCCTTGCGGGCTCTTAGCTCAGTTGGTAGAGCAGCGGACTCTTAATCCGTAGGTCGAGTGTTCGAGTCACTCAGGGCCCACCAGTAAAAACAACGACTTAGCGGCGAAAGCGGCTAGGTCGTTTGTCTTTGGGGTCGCGGGTGTCGAGGCGAAAGGTATGGGCGTTGGGGCTGGGCTGGGCTGGGCTGGGCTGGGCTGAAATCTTGTCGGCCTTCGTCTGCCTTCTTCCGCCGTCGCCTGCCGGGTCTGGGGCTGGGCGACCGGCGCTATCTTGGCCGCAAGTTCGATGGCCTTACCGGCATGCGCGTCAGACTGACCCGCCGCTGGACGGGCTACCCGTTCTTCGGTCAGGCTGCGAGGCGCCTTGCGGCGGCGGGCGGTTTGCCACCCGCTGCGCCGCAGCAACGGCTACTGGTGGCAGTCGGTCGTCAGGTTTACCTGACCATTACAACGTGCGGGTCAGCGCGCCATACCTGCCGACCGTTGAACGGCTACGGCGCTGCATTGCTTGCGGTCCCGATCAAAGCCCAGGAGCCGACCGTGAACCTCAAGACCTTCTTTTCCCTCACCCTTGCCTTGAGCGGTGCACTGGGCGCCAGCATGGCTGAGGCGCACGCCGACGTGCAGTGGTCGCTGTCGATCGGCGCCCCTTGGCAGCCAACTTACGTCCAGCCGGCGCCGGTCTACGTCCAGCCCGCACCGGTCTACGCACAGCCGGCACCGGTCTATGTCCGGCCAGCGCCGGTCTACTACGGGGCGCCGCCGGTCTACTACCGGCCAGCCCCGGTGTACGGCCGCCAAATACCGGTTTACGGTCACCGCTACGACAGCCGCTGGGACCGCGACGGCGACGGCATCCAGGATCGCCACGACCGCCACGACCGCCATGACCGCCATGATGACCGCCGCTGGGACAGTGACCGCGACGGCGTGCCCGACCGCAGCGACCGCTACCCCGGCAACCCCTGGCGCCGCTGAACGACCGGCGGCCATCAGGACGCCGCTTCTGCCCGGTCGGGCGGTGCAGGGTGCCGGGCATGCCTTTCGCGCCGGCTGGTTTGCGCACGGTCTTGACGCGGGCGACATCGCGATGGGCACGGGCGCTGTCTTGATGCCGCTGGGGTCGCCCGTCACGACACCCGGTATGTGGGGCTGACGGGGTTGTCCGCGTTGGGGTTGTCGCTGGACGGCGGTTGGTCGGTGCGGCGATGCCACAGCGCTTGTCGCAGATCCAGCCCGTGCCAGAGGCCACTGCAAGAACCAGAAATGACGGGACCAGGCCGACCGACAGTGTCGCGCTGGGTGCGGCAGTGACCTGCAGGGATAGCCCGACGGTGTTGACGAACGCCACTGCCTGTGCAGGGGGTTCATCGGCTTTCGATGACCGTGCCAGGGTTTTCGCTCGACTGGACGCGGTCACGGCACAGCCGGGCGGCAGGTACCCGGCCAGATGACACCGCCGCC
>JBKJKU010000211.1:0-24476 GCA_046597355.1 Aquabacterium sp. | reverse complement strand
TGCCGCGCCGCATCAGCGCACGCCAGGCTACGGCGTCGCGCTTGAGTGCCAGGGCCCGCCGCACACAGGCGTCGAAGGCGGCGGGCGTGGCGGCGTCAAACACGAAGCCGGTCTGCCCGCCAGCGCCACCGCGGCTATCGGCATCGGCCACCGTGTCGGCCAGGCCACCCACCCGCCGCACCACCGGCACAGTGCCGTAGCGCAGGCCGTACATCTGCGTCAGCCCGCAGGGCTCAAAGCGCGAGGGCACGCCGATCACGTCGGCACCGGCCACCAACTGGTGCGCCCGCGCTTCGTCATAGCCGATGTGCACCGCCACCCGGCCCGGGTGGGCCTGCTCGGCCATGCGGAAGGCGGCTTCCAGCACCGGCTCGCCTGTGCCTTGCACTGCAAACTGCACGCCTTCCCGCACCAGCGCAGGCAGCGCGGCCAGCACCAGGTCCAGCCCCTTTTGCGAGGTGAGGCGGCTGACCACCGCCAGGATCAGCGCCTGCTCGTCGGGCACCAGGCCCAGCGTGGCCTGCAGCGCGCGGCGGCAGCTGGTCTTGCCGGCCAGGCGGTCAGCGTCGTAGCGCTCGGCGATGGCGGCATCGTTGGCGGGGCTCCACACCGCTTCGTCGATGCCGTTCAGGATGCCCGACACATCGGCGCCGCGGCCGCGGATCACGCCGTCCAGGCCGCAGCCGAACTCATGCGTGGCGATCTCGCGGGCATAGGTAGGGCTGACGGTGGTCACCTTGTCGGCAAACTTCAGGCCGGCCTTCATGAACGACAGCTGGCCGTGGTACTCCAGCCCGGCCGGCGACATGAAGCGTGAGCCCAGGCCCAGCAAATGCCAGTCGGGCTGGGGAAACAGGCCCTGGAAGGCCAGGTTGTGCACGGTGTACACCGAGGCCGCCGCGGTGGGCAGGTGCTCGCTCATGTAGGCGCAGGCCAGCGCGGCGTGCCAATCATGGGCATGCACGATGTCGGCCACCCAAGCCGGGTCGGCATCGCCCGCCGCCAGATGCGCTGCCACCCGGCCCAGCAACGCAAAGCGCTGCAGGTTGTCGGGCCATTCGCTGCCGTCGCTGGCCTGGTAGGGGCCACCGCTGCGGCGGTAGAGGTGCGGTGCGTCGATCACATAGGCCGGCAGCTGGCTGCCGGGCATCCGCCCCAGCAGCAGCCGCACCCGCAGCGCGCCAAAGCAGGCGCCGATGTCGATCACCGTGCGGGCCGAATGCACCGCATCCAGGATGGCCGGCAGCCCGGGCAGCAGCAGCCGCACATCGGCGCCGGCATGGGCCAGCGCCGGCGGCAACGCGGCCACCACGTCGGCCAGGCCGCCGGTCTTGACCAGCGGATACACCTCGGCGGCCACATGCAAGACCTTCATCGTCAGGCCTCCAAGGCGCGCAGCATGCCGGCGGTGACCAGGGTGACGCCCTGCTCGCTGCGGTGGAAGCGGCGCACATCGTCGTCGGTGTCCTCGCCGATCACCATGCCGTCGGGGATGCTGCAACCGCGGTCGACGATGACCTTGGTCAGGCGCGCGCCACGACCCACCTGCACGTCGGGCAGCAGCACGCTCCAGTTGACGCTGGCGTGCGAATGCACCCGCACGCTGGAAAACAGCACCGAGCGGAATACGCCGCCCGAGACGATGCAGCCGCCCGACACCAGGGATTCCACCGCCAGCCCGCGCCGGTCGGCCTGGTTGTGCACAAACTTGGCCGGCGGCAGCTGGGCCTGGTAGGTCCAGATCGGCCAGCGGGTGTCGTACAGGTTCAGCTCGGGGTCGGTGGCGGTCAGATCGATGTTGGCGTCCCAGTACGCGTCGATCGTGCCCACGTCGCGCCAATAGGGCTGCAGGCCGTGCTTGGTGCCCACGCAGCTCATCTCGAACGGGTGCGCCACCGCCTGGCCGTTGCGCACCGCCGCCGGGATGATGTCCTTGCCGAAGTCGTGGCTGGAGTTCGGGTCGGCCATGTCGCGCTCCAGCGCCTTGTAGAGGTAGCGCGCGTTGAAAATATAGATGCCCATGCTGGCCAGGCTGCGGTCGGGCTTGCCCGGCATGGCCGGCGGGTCGGCGGGCTTTTCGACAAAATCGATGATGCACCGGCGCTCGTCGATGGCCATCACGCCAAAGGCGCTGGCCTCGGCCCGTGACACCTCGATGCAGCCCACCGTGCACTCGCGGCCCTGCGCCACGTGGTCGGCCAGCATCAGCGCGTAGTTCATCTTGTAGATGTGGTCACCGGCCAGCACCACGATGTACTCGGCGCCGTAGGCGGCCAGGATGTCCTGGTTCTGGTAGACCGCGTCGGCCGTGCCGCGGTACCAGCTTTCTTCGTCCACCCGCTGCTGCGCCGGCAGCAGATCGACAAACTCGTTCATCTCGGACTTCAGGAAGGCCCAGCCGCGTTGCAAGTGGCGCAGCAGGCTGTGGCTCTTGTACTGGGTGATGACGCCAATGCGCCGGATGCCGGAATTCAGGCAGTTGGACAGCGCAAAGTCGACGATGCGGAACTTGCCGCCAAAGTACACCGCCGGCTTGGCTCGGCGGTCGGTCAGGTCCTTGAGCCGGCTGCCCCGGCCCCCGGCCAACACCAACGCCACGGTGCGCTTGGGCAGGTCAAGGCTGTTCGCCAAATCGTTGTAGGCCATCTTGTGGTTGTCTCCGTGGGCTACCCACTTGTTGCCGACACCCCTTGCGGGCAATTGCGGGGTTAGACGTTGCATGGTGCCATGGCTCGGCGCCGATTTGTTCCTGGCAAGGCATGAATAATGCAGCCCTCACGCAGGACTGCCGGCCGACCCCGCTGCCGGCCAGCCCCTCACTGCCCAACGGATGTTTCCATGCCCAACCCACCGCCCTACACCCCCGCCGCCGCATCGTTCGCCACGTCGGCCGCTGATTCCTTGGCCGACCGGGTCGAGCGCCATCTGCTGCACACCGTGGGCGTGGCACCGGCCGAGGCCGCGCCGGTCGAGCTGATGAGCGCGGTGTCCCAGGTGGCGCGCGCCGAGCTCTCCAGGCGCTGGGTGGCGGGTGATGCGGCCGACCGCCATGCCAAGGCGCGCCGGGTGTACTACCTGTCGATGGAGTTCCTGATCGGCCGCAGCCTGGGCAATGCGTTGGCCGCATTGGGCCTGGACACAGCAGCTGCCGGCAGCATGGGCCAGCACGCCCGCAGGCTTGAAGACATCCAGGACCACGAGCCCGATGCCGCGCTGGGCAACGGCGGCCTGGGCCGGTTGGCAGCGTGTTTTCTCGACGCAATGGCCAGCGTGGGCCTGCCGAGCTACGGCTACGGCATCCGCTACGAGTTCGGCATGTTTGCGCAAAGCATCCAGGCCGGCCGCCAGATCGAGCACCCGGACCCCTGGCTGGAGGACGGCACGCCCTGGGAGTTTCCGCGCCCCGGCGTGCACTACCCCGTGCGTTTTGGGGGCTGGGTCGAGCGGACCGAGGCGCCCGGCATGGGCAAGGACACGGTGCCGGTCTGGCGCCACGCCGGCCTGGTCAATGCCAAGGCCTATGACCATGTGGTGCCCGGTCACGGCACCGAGCGTGTCAGCACGCTGCGCTTGTGGAAGGCCGCGGCGCCAGCGCACATCGACCTGCACGCCTTCAACTCGGGCGACTACGCCCGCGCCGCCGAGTTCAAGAACGAGTTCGAGAACATCTCGTGGGTGCTCTACCCCAATGACAGCACCCCGGCCGGCCGAGAGCTGCGGCTGCGCCAGGAGTACTTCTTCACCTCGGCCTCGATCCAGGACATTCTGGCCCGCCACCTGACCGAGCACGGCACGCTGGACAACCTGGCCGAGAAAGTGGCGATCCACCTGAACGACACCCACCCGGCCATCGGCGTGGCCGAGTTGATGCGCTTGCTGGTGGACGAAAACGGCTTTGCCTGGGCCCCCGCCTGGGCCATCACGCAAAAGACGTTCAGCTACACCAACCACACGCTGATGCCCGAAGCGCTGGAAACCTGGCCCGTGGCGCTGATGCAGCAGGTGCTGCCGCGCCACCTGGAGATCATCTTCCGCATCAACCACGAGTTCTTGCTGCTGGCCGAGGCGCTGCGGCCTGGCGACATGGCGTTCCAGCGCCGGCTGTCGCTGATTGACGAAGGTGGCGAGCGCCGGGTGCGCATGGCGCACCTGTCGATCGTCGGCAGCCACCAGGTCAACGGTGTGTCCAAGCTGCACAGCGACCTGCTGGTCGAAACCATCTTTGCCGACTTCTGTGCACTGTGGCCCGACCGCTTCACCAACATGACCAACGGCGTCACGCCCCGGCGCTGGCTGACCCAGGCCAACCCGGGGCTTGCCGCGCTGATCGACAGCACGCTGGGCGACGGCTGGCGGCGTGACCTGGACTTGCTCGAGGGCCTGCTGCCGCACGCCGAGGACGCGGGCTTTCGCCACGCCTTTCGCCGCGTCAAGCAGCACAACAAGCACCAACTCGCGGCGCTGATCCACCGCAGCGCCGGCATCAGCGTCAACCCCGAGAGCCTGTTCGACGTGCAGGTCAAGCGCATCCACGAGTACAAGCGGCAGTTGCTCAATGTGCTGCATGTCGTCACCCGCTACCGCGCCATCCTGGCCCAGCCGCAGGCCGACTGGGTGCCGCGCACGGTGATCTTTGCCGGCAAGGCGGCGTCCAGCTACACCACCGCCAAGACCATCATCCGGTTGATCCACGACGTGGGCACGGTCGTCAACAACGACGTGCGGATTGGCGACCGGCTCAAGATCGTGTTCATCCCGAACTACGGCGTGTCGGTGGCCGAAACCATCATGCCGGGCGCCGATCTGTCGGAGCAGATCTCTACTGCCGGCACCGAAGCCTCGGGCACCGGCAACATGAAACTGGCACTGAACGGCGCGCTGACGATCGGCACCGACGACGGCGCCAATATCGAGATACGCCAGAACGTGGGCGACGACAACATCTTCATCTTCGGCAAGCTGGCGCACGAGGTGGCCGCGATCCGCGCTGCCGGCTACCAGCCGATGCGCATCTACGAGGGCGATCCAGCCTTGAAGGCGGTGCTCGACAACATTGCCGGCGGCATGTTTTCACCCGACGAGCCAGCGCGCTACCGGCCGCTCATCGACAGCCTGCTGTGGGGCGGCGACCACTACCTGCTGCTGGCCGACTACCGCGCCTATGTCGATGCGCAGGCCCGGGTGGATGCGCTCTACCAGGACCCCGAGGCCTGGGCCCGCAAGGCGATTGCCAACGTGGCCGGCATGGGGCCGTTTTCTGCCGACCGCACGATCCGCGAGTACGCCAGACAGATCTGGCGCGTCAGTCCGCAGGCTTGACGCGGCTGGGGCTGATCTGCGGACCTGGCCCGAACTGACCCGAACGGACAACTGCGGCACGCCCGCTACGATCACCGCATGCTCAGCACCCCAGAGATCGCCCAACTTTGCAGCGGCCGCTGCACCGACCCATTTGCCGTGCTGGGACTGCACCGCGACGGGGACGGCCAGGCCTGGGTGCGCGCCTTTTTGCCCGGTGCAACCGCGGTGACCGTGATCGGCGCCACCGACGCTCGGCCGCTGGGCAAGCTGATCCAGTGCCATCCCGACGGCGTATTCGACGGACCGGTGGCGCTGCCCGACGGCGCTGGGGGCGTTGGCGGCACCGGGGGCGCCGCTGCCCACGCTGCCACCCGCCCGCCGGCCTACCGCCTGCACATCCGCTGGGCCGACGGCCAACACCAGGTCAGCGACGACCCCTACAGCTTCGGCCCCTTGCTGGGTGAGCTGGATGCCTGGCTGCTGGCCGAAGGCACCCACCTGCGGCCGTTTGAGGTTTTGGGCGCCAACCCGCAAGTGCAGCATGGCGTGGCCGGCACCGGCTTTGCGGTCTGGGCGCCCAACGCCAGCCGGGTCAGCGTGGTCGGCGACTTCAACCACTGGGACGGCCGCCGCCACCCGATGCGGCTGCGCCGTGAGTGTGGCGTCTGGGAGCTGTTCATCCCCGGCGTGGCCAGCGCCGCACGCTACAAATATGAGCTGCTGGGCCCCCAGGGTGAGCTGCTGCCGCAAAAAGCCGACCCGATGGCGCGCGCCGCCGAATTGCGCCCGGCCACCGCCAGCGTGGTGGCACCGCTGGCCGCACCGGTGCCACGCTCGGCCGCCCGGCAAGCCGCCAACGCGCTGGGCGCGCCGATCAGCATCTACGAGGTGCACCTGGGCTCCTGGCGGCGCCAGGTCGAGGACGGCAACCGCTGGCTGACCTGGGACGAACTGGCCGACAGCCTGGTCCCGTATGCCGCGGGCCTGGGCTTCAGCCATGTCGAGTTGCTGCCGATCAGCGAGCATCCGTTTGACGGCTCCTGGGGCTATCAGCCGCTGGGTCTGTATGCGCCTACCGCCCGTTTTGGCGACGCCTCGGGCTTTTTGCGCTTTGTTGAACGGGCGCACGCCGCCGGGCTGGGCGTGATCCTGGACTGGGTGCCCGCCCACTTCCCGACCGACGCACATGGGCTGGGGCTGTTCGACGGCACCCACCTCTACGAGTACGCCGACCCCAGGGAGGGCTACCACCCGGACTGGAACACGCTGATCTGCAACCTGGGCCGCACCGAGGTGCGCAATTTCCTGATCGGCAACGCGCTGTACTGGCTGGAGCGCTTTGGCGTGGACGGGCTGCGGGTGGACGCGGTGGCGTCGATGCTGTACCGCGACTACAGCCGCAAGGCCGGCGAATGGATCCCCAACGTGCACGGCGGGCGCGAGAACCTGGAGGCGATCAGCTTCCTGCGCCGGCTCAACGAGGTGGTGGGCGCTGAGCGACCGCAGGCCATCACACTGGCCGAAGAATCCACCGCCTTCCCTGCCGTGTCACGCCCAACGTATGCCGGCGGCCTGGGCTTTCACTACAAGTGGAACATGGGCTGGATGCACGACACCCTGGCCTACATGGCGCGCGACCCGGTGCACCGCAGCCACCACCAGGCCGAGCTGAGCTTTGGCCTGGTCTACGCCTTCAACGAGAACTTCGTGTTGCCGCTCTCGCACGACGAGGTGGTGCACGGCAAGGGCAGCCTGATCGGCAAGATGCCCGGCGATACCTGGCAGCAGTTTGCCAACCTGCGCGCCTACTACGGCTTCATGTGGGGCCATCCGGGCAAGAAACTGATGTTCATGGGCTGCGAGTTTGCGCAAGTGCGCGAGTGGAACCATGACAGCAGCCTGGATTGGCACCTGCTGGAGGATCCGGCCCATGCCGGCGTACAGCGCCTGGTAGCCGATCTGAACGCGCTGCAGCGTGCCCTGCCCGCCCTGCACCAGCGCGACTTCTCGCCGGACGGCTTTGAGTGGATCGACCACCAGGACGCCGGCCGCAGCCTGCTGGCTTTTGTGCGCCACGGCAATGGCGATGCCCACCCGGTGCTGGTGCTGTGCAACTTCACCCCGGTGGTGCAGCGTGGCCTGCGGTTTGGCGTACCCAGGGCCGGCGAGTGGGTCGAGCGGCTCAACACCGACTCGGTCCACTACGGCGGCAGCAATGTGGGCACTCCGCTGGGCCGGGCCCTTGCCGAGCCGGTGGCCGCCCACGGCCGGCCTCAATCCGTACGGGTCGACCTGCCGCCCTTGGCCTGCGTATTTTTCGAATGGACCGCTTAGCCGCCAGTGTCGGCCTGGTGCAGGCAGGCGCCTGGCCAGCGCCGTCGCCACTGCTGCTGGAGCCCGGCCTCCCCGGCCCGCTGGGCGTGCACTGGGACGGCCAGGGCATCAACATTGCCGTGGCATCCACTGCCGCCCAGGCGATCGAGTTTTGCCTGTTCGACGCCAGCGGCCAGACCGAAACCCACCGCGCCAGCCTGCCCGGCTGCACCCAGGATGTCTGGCATGGCTACCTGCGCGTCGCAGCCGCCGGTAGCACAGGCCCAGAGGCGGCGCTGGGCCGGCCCGGCCAGCTCTACGGCTTCCGGGCCCACGGCCCCTGGCGGCCCGAGCGCGGCCAGCGCTTCAACCCGCGCAAACTGTTGCTCGACCCCTACGCCCGCGAGATCGTCGGCGATTTCAACTGGGGCCCCGAGCACTTGGGTCATGACGGCGCCCACCCGCTGCAACCCGACCCGCGCGACAACGCGGCCACCGCGCTCAAGTCGCGCGTGGTGCATGAGCCCTTCGACTGGGGCGACGACCAGCCCCCGCGCACGCCGCTGGCCAATACGGTGGTCTGCGAGTTGCATGTCAAGGGCTACACCCGCCAGCATCCCGCGTTGCCGGCAGCGCTGCAGGGCACTTACGCCGGCCTGGCCCACGACGCCGTCATTGCCCACCTGAAAGCGCTGGGCATCACCGCCGTCAGCCTGCTGCCGGTGATGCACTGGCTGGACGAGCAGCGCCTGCTGGCCATGGGCTTGCGCAACCACTGGGGCTACAACACGCTGGGGTTTTTCTGCCCGGCGCCGCGCCTGGCGGCTGAACCCATGGATGCCCGCAACGAGTTCCGCCGCATGGTGCGCCGGCTGCACAGTGCCGGCATCGAGGTGCTGCTGGACGTGGTGTTCAACCACAGCGCCGAGAGCGACGAGCTTGGCCCGACCTTGTGCTGGCGTGGGCTGGACAACGCGGACAGCTACCGCCTGCCGCCCGAGCAGCGTGCGCGCTATGAAAACTACAGCGGCTGCGGCAATACCTTCGATATCCGCCAGCCGCGGGTGCTGCAACTGGTGATGGACAGCCTGCGGTTCTGGGTGGGCGAGATGCACGTGGACGGCTTCCGCTTTGACCTGGCCCCGGTGCTGGGCCGCGGCAACGACGGCTTCGAGCGCGACGGTCCGTTCTTCAAGGCCGTGCTGCAAGACCCGCTGCTGTCCCGGCTGTGGAGCGACGGCAAGCTGATCGCCGAGCCCTGGGACATTGGCCCCGGCGGCTACCAGGTTGGCAACTTTCCGCGCGGCTGGCTGGAATGGAACGACAGTTTCCGAGACACGGTACGGGCGTTCTGGCTGGGCGGTGCGGTCACGCGGGGCCAGTTTGCCCAGGCACTGGCCGGCTCGTCGCAACGCCTGCAGGCGCGCCGCCGGCCGCCGACCGAATCGGTCAACTACATCGTCTCGCACGACGGCTTTACGCTGCGCGACCTGGTCAGTTTTGACTTTCGCCACAACCAGGCCAATGGCGAGCAGAACCGAGACGGCCACGGCCACAACCTGAGCTGGAACTGCGGCATCGAGGGCCACACCGACGACCCCGAGGTGCTGGCGATGCGCGCCCAATTGCAGCGCGCGCTGCTGGCCACGCTGCTGCTGAGCCAGGGCACGCCGATGCTGGCTGCGGGCGACGAACTGGGCCACAGCCAGCAGGGCAACAACAATCCGTACTGTCAGGACAACGCGATCAGCTGGATCGACTGGACATCGGCAGACACCGGCCTGCTGGCCTTCACCGCCCGGCTGCTGGCGCTGCGCCGGCAGTGGTTGCCGCTGCGCCCAACCTGGTACACCGGCCTGCAGGACGCACGCGGCCAGCACGACCTGGGCTGGCTGCGCCGCAACGGCCAGGCGCTGGGCGACGAAGACTGGGCGCAGTCGCAATCCCGCGTGCTGGGCGCGCTGATCGGCGCCCCTGGCCGGGGTGGACACAGCCTGCTGATGCTGTTCAACGCCGAGCCTCACGACACCGGCTTTCATCTGCCCCCGGGCGCGTGGCGGGTCTTGCTCGACAGCAGCACAGAGGTCGCAGACGGTCCGCCCAGCCAGGGACTATCGGGCGCTGCCGCGGGCAGAACCGACCTGGCAGCCGGCGACCTGGAAGGCGCTCCCGACGCCGCCAGCCCGTACCCCCTTCGTGCACGCAGCATGGTGCTGCTGGCCGGTCCGGCCATCCCCAATCCCCCGCACCCGCACCCGCACACCGAGGATTGACCCCCATGCGACTCCCCCGCGCCAGCGGCGTGCTGCTGCACCCCACCTCCCTGCCCGGCCCCCACGGCAGCGGCGACCTCGGCCCGGCCGCGCACCACTTTGTCGACTGGCTGCACAGTGCCGGCCAGACGCTGTGGCAGATGCTGCCGCTGGGCGGCATCGGCCCCGGCAATTCACCCTACATGAGCAGCTCGGCCTTTGCCGGCAACCTGCTGCTGATCGACCTGGCCGAACTGCAACAGCGCGGCTGGCTGGACACAGAAGCCCTGGCCTCACCGCCGGCGGGCGACCCCAGCCGCATCGATTTTGGCGTGATGGTGCCCTGGCGCATGCAGCGACTGGCCGACGCGGCCGCCGCCTTTGCCACTTGCGCAGCGCCCGCCGAGCGCAGCGACCTCGACAGCTTCTGCGCCGACCACGCCGACTGGCTGGACGACTACGCCCTGTTCATGGCGCTGTGCGAGACCCACCACTGGGCCGACTGGTGCACCTGGGCGCCCGGCCTGGCCCAACGCGACGCGGCGGCGCTGGCGCTGGCCGGGCAGCAACACGCTGGGCGGATCGCTTTTTTCAAGTTCTGCCAGTGGCGATTTTTCAGCCAATGGGCAGCACTGCGCGTCCACGCCCAAAGCCGCGGGGTGCAGATCATCGGCGACGCGCCGATCTTCATCGCCTACCAGAGCGCCGAGGTCTGGGCCCGACAGGAACTGTTCGAACTGGACGCCGACGGCCGGCCCACCGTGGTGGCCGGCGTGCCGCCAGACTACTTCGCCGCCACTGGCCAGCGCTGGGGCAACCCGCTGTACCGCTGGTCAGCCCATGCCGCTGACGGCTATGCCTGGTGGGTGCAGCGCCTGCGGCGCACGCTGACGCTGTTCGACATCGTGCGCATCGACCACTTCCGTGGCTTTGCCGACTACTGGGAGATTCCGGCGTCCGAACCCACCGCCATCAATGGCCGCTGGCTGCCGGGGCCGGGCATGGCCTTGTTCGACGCCGTCCATGCAGCGCTGGGCCCGGTGCCGCTGATCGCCGAAGACCTGGGCCAGCACTCCACCGCCACCGCCGCGTTGCTGACCGCCACCGGCTTCCCCGGTATGTCGATCTTGCAGTTTGGCTTTGCCGGCGACGCCAGTGACCCGTTCCTGCCGCACAACCACCAACGCCACAGCGCTGTCTACACCGGCACCCACGACAACGACACCAGCGTGGGCTGGTGGGCCAACGCCAGCGACCATGAGCGCAACCATGCCCGCGCCTACCTGGCCACCGACGGCCACGACATCGCCTGGGCGCTGATACGTGCTGCAGCGTCGTCGGTGGCCGACACCGCTGTGCACCCGATGCAAGACATCCTGGCCTTGCCCACCCAGCACCGCATGAACCTGCCCGGCAGCGCCTCGGGCTGGTGGGTCTGGCGCTTCACCTGGCAACAGATCCACCCCTGGCACAGCCAGCGCCTGGCCGAGCTGACGCGGCTGTTTGGTCGCGCGCCAGCGGCACGCTAGCGGCGACCGGGCCGTCACGGTTCGCCCAAAAAAAAGGCGCCTTGCGGCGCCTTTTTTAGCTTGCAGCCGGGCCGCAGCCCGTGCGCCATCGATCAGTTCAAGGCGACCTTCTTGCCGTCCTTGTACATGTACAGCGTCATCGCCGGGTTCTTCAGCTCACCGTCGGCTTCGAAGCCCACCTTGGTCGTCACGCCCTGGTAGCTGGTGTCGGCCAGCTTGGCCATGTAGACCTTGGGATCGACCGAACCAGCACGCACCATTGCGTCGACCAGCACATGCACCGCGTCATAGACGTACGGCGAGTAGACCTGGAACTGGTTCGGGTACTTGGCGTCGTAGCGCGCCTTCCAGGCGGTACCGCCAGGCATCTTCTCGAGCGATGCGCCGCCCTCAGCGCAGACCACGCCGCCCAGCGACTTGGCGCCGCCCGACAGTTCGGCCAGCTTGGCGGTGCAGATGCCGTCGCCGCCGAAGAACTTGACGTTCGACAGGCCGAGCTGGTCCATCTGGCGCAACATCGGACCGGCTTGCGGGTCCATGCCGCCGTAGAACACGGCGTCAGGCGTCTTGCTCTTGATGGCGGTCAGGATGGCCATGAAGTCGGTGGCCTTGTCGTTGGTGAACTGCTCGTCCACCACCACCATGCCACGCGCCAGCGCGGTCTTCTTGAACACCTCGGCAACGCCTTGGCCGTAGGCCGAACGGTCGTCGATGATCGCCACACGCTTGAGCTTCAGGTTGTTGGCGGCATGCAGTGCCAGGCCAGCGCCCAGCGCGTTGTCATTGGCCAGCAGACGGAAGGTGGTCTTGAAACCCTGCTGCGTCAGCTTGGGGTTGGTGGCCGACGGCGTGATGTGGGGGATACCGCACTGGTTGTAGATCGCCGATGCCGGGATCGTGGTGCCCGAGTTCAGGTGACCGACGATGCCGTTGACCTTGGCGTCACACAGCTTTTGTGCAGCGGCCGTGCCTTGCTTGGGGTCGGCGGCGTCGTCCTCGGCCACCAGTTCAAGCTTGACCTTCTTGCCACCGATCGTCACGCCTTTGGCGTTCAGGTCTTCGATCGCCATGCGGGCGCCGTTTTCGTTGTCCTTGCCGTAATGGGCCTGGGCACCGGAGACCGGGGCGACGTGGCCGATCTTGACGACCATGTCCTGCGCCATCGTGTTGCCGGCCAGTACGGATACCGCGGCTGCGACGATCACGTTGAGTTTGATATGCATGCAATAAGCTCCAAAAGAGGATGTTGAGAGAGACATGAAAGTTTTGCAGGGAGTTTCCCAACGGGCGAGACGATACACCCGTTAAGACACGGTTCTGGCGTGCACCGGCTCGGGGCTTGCCCTAGTTCGAACCCGCGCCAGACCGGTCAACCAGCAAGGCCCGTGCCGCGTTGCCGGGGGCGCAAACGCAACCCGGTCAGGGCGCTCGGTCGCCTTGTGGGGCCAGCACCGGCTGGTCGGCGGTGCGGACCCTCCCGCGCAAAGCGCGGGTCAGCGCATGCCGTGGCGTGTGCACCACCCAGCCACTGCCGGTCAGCGCGAAATGGTGCTCGCGCAACAGCCCGGCGCCGCTCATGCCGACCCCTGCGCCGACGGATCTGCCGCTGCTGGCGGCGCAAGCCTGGTCTGGTTCTGCGGCAGATTTTTGGGCTGCAAGCCCGCGGCCAGACAGTGGCGCCACCGTTGGCGTCCGGCACTGACTTCGTCGGCCGACTCGGCCACGATGTCGATCACCCGCGCAAATTGCTCAAACCCCGGCGCGATGCCCGGACCGAGGTTGACCAACACATCGCATGGGGCGGCATCGGGCGGCAGATCGGCCGGCGTCTCGCCCAGCCAGATCGGCGTTGCCGCCAGCAGCGGCGCGACGGCCTGGCCGGCACGAATCCGAAGGTGCGGAATGAACTCACCCGGCTCGAAGGCCCACAACAAGGCGTCCAGCCGTGTCAATTGGTCGACCGACCCGGCCACCCAGACCCGGTTGCCGGCGCGCCAGGCCTTGCGCAGCAACCGGCAGGTGTAGCCGAGCTTGTCGGCCACACCGCTGTGGAAGGCAAGGTCCGTCACGGCCACGCGGGCACCAGTTCAGGCGTCACTTCGCCACGCCGTCACTTGGCGTGCGACAGCACCCAGTGCGTCAGCAGGCCGACGGGCCGACCGGTGGCGCCCTTGGCGGCACCGGACTTCCAAGCCGTGCCGGCGATGTCGAGGTGGGCCCAGCGCAGCTTGGTGGTGAAGCGCTTGAGGAACATCGCCGCCGTGATCGCACCGCCCGCCCGGCCGCCAATGTTGGCAACGTCGGCAAAGTTGCTCTTGAGGCCTTCGTCGTACTCGTCGTCGGTGGGCAAGCGCCAGCAGGTGTCAAGTGCCGAATCGCCAGCAGTCTGCAACTCGGCGGCCAGGCCGTCGTCGGTTGAAAACAAGCCCGAGCGCACCGCCCCCAGCGCCACCACGCAAGCCCCGGTCAACGTGGCGATGTCCACCACCGCGGCGGGCTTGAAACGCTCGACATAGGTCAGCGCATCGCACAGGATCAGCCGGCCCTCGGCGTCGGTGTTGAGCACCTCGATGGTCTGGCCGGACAGGCTGGTGATGACGTCGCCGGGTTTCAGCGCCTTGCCGCTGGGCATGTTCTCGCAGGCCGCGATCACGCCGATCAGGTTGAGCTTGGGCTTGAGCTCGGCCACCGCACGCAGCGTGCCAACGACGCTGGCAGCACCCCCCATGTCGAACTTCATCTCGTCCATCTCGCCACCCGGCTTGAGCGAGATGCCACCCGAATCAAAGGTCACGCCCTTGCCCACCAGCACCAGCGGCGGCTCGCTCTTGGCCGCGCCCTGGTAGTGCATCACGATGAAACGCGGCGGCTCGTCCGAGCCTTGCGACACCGACAGAAAGCTGCCCATGCCCAGCGCCTCGATCTGCTTCTTGTCCAGCACCTCGATCTTCAAGCCCTGGGCCTTGGCCATCTTGCGGGCCTCTTGGGCGAACATCGTCGGCGTGCAGTGGTTGCCCGGGCGGTTGGCCAGCTCGCGCGCCAGGGCCACGCCCTCGCCGATGGCGGCGCCACGCGCCAGACCGTCGTCCGCGGCCTTGGCCTCGGCCTTGCTGGCCACCAGCAGGCTCAGCTTGTTCAGGGCGGGCGCCGGCGTCGCGCTGGGCTTGGTGGTGGTGTAGGTGTAGGCCGCTTCACTGGCGGCTGCCGCAATCGCCTCGGCCTCGGCGGCGCCCACGGTGCCGCCACCCACCAGTTGCACGGCCAGGTGCTTGACGCCGAGGCCTTTGAGCAAACCCAGTCCGGCCGCCGTGGCAGCCTTCACCGCCTTGGCACTGCTGTCCTTCACGGCCACCACGGCCACCCGCGGCGACTTCACGCCCGCAACCTGCCGCAGGTACACCAGCTTGCCCGGCTTGAGCACAAAGTCGCCCTGGGCGATCGCCTCGGACAGGCCTTGGGCCAGCGGTTCGTCCAGCCCGGCTGGCAGCGTGTCGCCCAGCAGCAGCAGCAACAAGGCATCAGCGCTGGAACGGCATGCAGCGCCGGGCGCAGTCAATTGGGTGCGAAAGTCCATAATTAGCTCAGGTAATTAGAGCCAACAATGTTATTCGATTCAACTGTGCGTCGCGAATTGGGCCGAAGCTTCGGCGCCACCCTGGTGGTGATCCTGACCATCGTCATCACGATGATGCTTATCCGCACGCTGGGCATGGCCGCAGGCGGCGAGGTGGCACCCGAGGACGTCGTGCTGCTGCTGGGTTACACGGCGCTGGGCTACCTGCCGATGATGTTGGGCTTGAGCCTGTTTGTGGCGGTCGTGGTCACGCTGGGCCGCATGTACCGCGACAGCGAAATGGTGATCTGGTTTGCCAGCGGCCTGAGCCTGGGGCGCTTTGTGCGGCCGGTGTTCCAGATGGCCTGGCCGGTGTTGGCGGTGTCGGCCGGCTTGCTGCTGTTCGTCTGGCCCTGGGGCAACCGCAGCAGCGTGGAGTTGCGCAGCCGCTACGAGCAACGCACCGACCTGTCGCGCGTGGCACCGGGCGTGTTCCAGACCTCGCGTGACGGAAGCCGGGTGTTTTTTATCGACCGCGCCAGCCAGGAAAACGTCGAGGGCCACCATGTCTTCGTGCTGACCCGCAAGCCGCCGATCGAATCCGTGGTCTCGGCCCGCAGTGGCCGCCTGGAGACCCTGGGCGACGACCGCGTGCTGCAACTCGACGATGGCCAGCGCAACGAGGTGGACGCGCTGAGCGGTGCGCACACGCTGGCCAGCTTTCAGAACTACCGGGTGATCGTGGGCGAAACAGCAGCCCGCAGTGCCCAGGACAGCCCGCCCAAGACGCTGGCCACGCTGGACCTGATGCGCCGCGCCACGCCGCGCCACCAGGCCGAGCTGGCCTGGCGCTTTGGCATGTTGATCGCTGCCGCCAACCTGTTGCTGCTGGGCATCGGCCTGGCCGCCACCCAGCCGCGCCGCGCCAGCAACTGGAACCTGCTGCTGGCCTTGCTGACCTTTGTCGCGTACTTCAACCTGGTCAACCTGTCCCAGGCCTGGATTGCCGCCGGCCGCTACAGCGCTGCGCCGTTGATGGTCCAGATACACGGCGGCGCCTTCCTGCTGGGTATCGCCCTGATTGCATGGCGTGACCACGGCACGGTTTGGCGGCCGTTCGGCCGGCGGAGCGCACCATGAAGACGGTGCGCCGGCTGCTCTACCGCGACATCGTCTGGTCGGTGGTGTTCGTGGCGGTGGCGTTCCTGAGCCTGTTTTATTTCATCGATTTTGTCGACGAACTGGACAGCGTGGGCCGCGGCGGCTACACCCTGGGGCATGCGGTGTTGCGGGGTGTGCTGCTGCTGCCCGGCCACTTCTACGAGTTGTTCCCGATCGCCGTGCTGATCGGCACGATCTACGCGATGGCCCGGCTGGCGCAGTCGTCCGAGTTCACGATCCTGCGCACGGCCGGCTTGGGGCCGGGCCGGGCGCTCACCCTGCTGGCCTTGCCGGGGCTGGTGTTTGCGCTGATCACCTTCGTTGTCGGCGACTATGTCGCGCCGCAGGCTGAGCGCCAGGCGGTGGCCCTGAAAGCCGGCGCCCGTGGCGGCCTGTCTTTTGGCAGTGGCGGGGCCTGGCTCAAGGACCGGCGCAGCGGCGCGCCGTCCAACGGACCTGCCACTGCCGACACGGAGCGCAGCATCTCGGTCAACGTCAGCGCGGCCACCGGCAGCGGTGACTTGCGGGGCGTGCGGATCTTCGAGTTCGACACGGCCGGCCGACTGCGCACGCGCATCGAGGCCACATCGGCCCAGGTGACGAAGGACGGCTCCTGGGACCTGCGCGGGGTTCAGCGCACCGATTGGCCGACCCCTGACGCCGCCGTGCGCGGTGCGCCGCTCACGCTGGCCGCATTGCCCCAACTGGCCTGGCCCACCGCCCTCAACGCTGGCGTGGTGGCCTCGGCCTTGCTGCCGGTGCAAACCATGTCCACGCTGGACTTGTGGCGCTACACCAGCCACCTGGCCGACCAGGACCAGGCGGTGCAGCGCCATGAGATCGCATTCTGGAAAAAAGCGCTGTACCCGCTGGCTTGCGTGGTGATGGTGGCGCTGGCGCTGCCGTTTGCCTACTTGCACGCCCGTGCCGGCGGTGTCAGCTACAAGGTGTTTGGCGGCATCATGCTGGGCATCAGCTTCGTGCTGTTGAACAACGCCAGCGGACACCTCGGTCTGCTGCGCCAGTGGACACCCTGGATCGCCGCCGCCGCGCCCAGCGGTCTGTACCTGCTGATATCGCTGGGCGCTTTTGCCTGGCTGGTCAGATTCCGATAGCCCCAACCCCTGTCCATGACCGATCAAACCCCGCCATCCCCCGCCCCCGCCACCACCACCGGCCTGCTGCTGTTTGCCCACGGCGCGCGCGATCCGCAGTGGGCCCGGCCATTCGAGGCCGTGGCGGCACGCTGCGCGCTGGCCTTGGGCCCGCAACGCGTGACGCTGGCGTTCCTGGAGTTCATGACGCCAGACCTCGTCAGCGCCGGCTCCCGGCTGGTGGCCGGCGGCTGCAACCGCGTTGACGTCGTACCGTTGTTCCTGGGCGCTGGCGGCCATGTGCGCAAGGACATTCCGGTGCTGATGGCGCGCCTGCAAGCCGAGCACCCGGCGGTGCAGTTTGCGCTGCGACCGGCCATCGGCGAGGCCGACGCGGTGATCAATGCGATGGCCGCCGTTGCGCTGGAGCCCACCAGCGCGCAAGTGCCGGTACGCTGAAGCTCCTGCGATGAGGCCCGTGCCATGAACCTGCACCAATTTCGCTTTGTGCAAGAGGCGGTGCGCCGCGACCTGAACCTGACCGAGACGGCCAAAGCGCTGCACACCTCGCAGCCGGGCATCAGCAAGGCCATCCTGGAGTTGGAAGAAGAACTGGGCGTGGACATCTTTGCCCGCCACGGCAAACGCCTGCGCCGCATCACCGAGCCCGGTCGGCTGGTGCTGCAGTCGGTCGAGATCATCATGCGCGAGGTGGCCAACCTGAAGCGCATCGGCGAGGAGTTCTCCAAGCAAGACGCCGGCACGCTGTCCATCGCCACCACCCACTCCCAGGCGCGCTACGTGCTGCCCGAGCCGGTGGCCAAATTGCGCCAGCGGTTCCCCAAGGTGCAGGTGGTGCTGCACCAGGGCACACCCGGTGACGTGGCGCGCATGTTGTTGGACGACGTGGCCGAGATCGGCCTGGCCACCGAATCGCTGGCGGGTGTCGACGGCCTGGTCACCCTGCCCTGCTATGAGTGGCAGCATGTGCTGGTGGTGCCGGCGCGCCATCCGCTGGCCTCGGTCGAGCGGCCGACGCTGGAGCAGGTGGCTGCCGAGCCGCTGATCACCTACCACCCGATGTTCAGTGGCCGCTCGCGCATCGACGCCGCCTTTGCCAAGGCCAGGCTCAAACCCAATATCGCGCTGGAGGCGATCGACGCCGACGTGATCAAGACCTACGTGCGGCTGGGCATGGGTGTGGGCCTGGTGGCCGAGATGGCGGTGCGCGACGACCCGCCTGGTGGCGACCTGGCGTGGCGGCCGGTCGGCCACCTGTTTGGCCCCAACACCTCGCGGGTGGCGTTCAAGCGTGGCGCCTACCTGCGGCACTTTGTCTTTGCCTTTGCCGAGCTGCTCAGCGAGCGCCTGAACCGCGCCCTGATCGAACGCACGATGTCCGACCGCCCCGGCACCGAACCCACCCTGTACGAGCTGTGACCCGATGAACGCATTCCGCACCCCCGTTCCGCCCAGCCGCCTGCCCAAGGTCGGCACCACCATCTTCACCGTGATGTCGGCGCTGGCGGCCGAGCGCGGGGCGGTCAACCTGGGCCAGGGATTTCCGGACTTCGAGGGCGATCCTGCGCTGGTCGATGCGGTGGCGCAGGCCATGCGCGAGGGCCACAACCAGTACCCGCCGATGGCCGGCGTCACCGCGCTGCGCGACGCGGTATCGGCCAAGATCCTGGCGCTGTACGGCAGGCGCTACGACCCCGCCACCGAAATCACCATCACCGCCGGGGCCACCCAGGCCATCATCACCGCCATCCTGGCCGTTGTCGGCCCGGGCGATGAGGTGATCGTGCTGGAGCCCAACTACGACAGCTATGTGCCCAACATCGAGCTGGCGGGCGGCACGGTGGTGCGGGTGGCTTTGCTGCCCGAGACCTTCCGGCCCGATTTCGACGCCATCGCCGCCGCGATCAGCCCGCGCACCCGGGCCATCCTGGTCAACACGCCGCACAACCCCAGCGCGACGATCTGGCGCGCCGCCGACCTGGACCGCCTGGCCGAGATCCTGCGCCCGACGGACGTGCTGCTGATCGCCGACGAGGTCTACGAGCACATGCTCTACGACGGTGAGCGCCATGCCAGCGCCTCGACCCATCCCGAGCTGGCGGCGCGGGCATTGGTCGTCTCCAGCTTTGGCAAGACCTTCCACGTCACCGGCTGGAAGATCGGCACCGTCGCCGCCCCAGCGCCCCTGACGGCCGAGTTCCGCAAGGTGCACCAGTTCAACGTCTTCACCGTCAACACCCCGATGCAATACGGTCTGGCGCGCTACCTGGCCGATCCAGCGCCGTACCTCGACCTGCCGGCTTTCTACCAGCGCAAGCGCGACCTGTTCCGTGCCGGGCTGGCGGCCACCCGGCTGCGCCTGCTGCCCAGCGAGGGCAGCTACTTCCAGGTGGTGGACTACAGCGCCATCAGTGACCTGGGCGAGGCCGATTTCTGCCGGTGGCTGACCACCGAGGTCGGTGTGGCGGCGATCCCGCTGTCGGCGTTTTATGACGACGGCCGCAACCAGGGACTGGCGCGCTTTTGTTATGCCAAGCGCGATGACACCCTGCAAACGGCGCTGCAGCGGCTGGCGCGCTTGTAAGGCGCCTGCGGCCGAGATGCAGCGCGGCAGTTCAGCGGTTCAGCGGCGGGTCGTCACTGGCGGCAGAAGGTCGCTGTCATCAAACGCCGCCAGGTCCGACAAGCGGCTGTCGTGCCGCATGTCTACATCGGTGAACGCTGCGGGCCGTGTGAATTCTCGCGGCGCCGGGCCGTAGTCCGTCAGATCCAGGTCAAGATCCAGGTCCAGCCGGGGCATTGACCGGGTCTGATCGACCGGGTTCGGCGCCGGCGCGTCGCCGGGGGTCGGCAGGCCGGTGGCGGCGCGAGCGAATACCCAGTCGGCCAACATGGCCCTGGCCACGGAGCCCGGCTCGGCCATGCGGGGTCGGGGCGAGGTGATGTCAAGCGGCTCCTCGCCCAGCGGCAACAACAGATCCACCTGGCCCAGAGGATCGGGAGGGTCGGGCGCGGCCATTGGGGCAGGCGCAGCTGCCGACGCCAGCGCCGGTACCGACGGCACCACCGGCAAGGCCGGCAAATCGCGCACCACTGCGTGCAGCGTCAGGATGTCATGGAATGCCGGCAGGTCGAAAGGCTCCAGGTCATCGCGGCGCAGCAGCAGTGATTCCAGTTCGGTCTCGGCGCGCAACGGCTGCGGCCAGGCGCGTTGCAGACGGACGATGATGTCCGGGTATTGCTCCAGGCAGCGGCCCGCCGCCAGATCGCCGCGCCAGTCCGGTGCCTGCGCATTGAAACGCTGGTTGAAGCGATCGCGGGTGCGCTCAAAGGATTCTTCGTCGCCCTGCTGCCGGTAGATCTGCAACAGCCGCAGGTACGGCAACGCATTTGCACCGCCGGTGGCGCGAACATGGCTGAGCAGCAGGTCGACAGCCGACTGCGCTTGCCCCAGCACGATAAAGAAGTCGACCTGTTGATCGAGGTCGAGCAGTTCCTCGACCGACACCGGTCGCTGCGGCACGCCTGTCCCCAAGGACAAGGGATTGTGCTGGCGCAAGGCCGCGCCCCTGCTGTCTGTGGCCAACGGCGGCGCCGACGCTGTTCGCGGCAAGGACGCTGTTGCAAGGCGATCTGCCGATGCCGCGACACCTTGCCCCGCAAGCATCGCGCCAGGTCCCGTCATCGCAACCACCGACGTCGCAGGCCGGGTTGCAAACAGCGGTGTGCCGCCAGCGGTCATGGCTGTGGGCGCCGACGCCACGCCGGCATCTGCCAGCGCCTCGGCCTCGGCGTCCGCCAATGCGTCGGCCCGTCGGGTCTGCACACGCAGCAGGCGTTGCAGGCGTTGCCCCCGCAAGGCCAGCCAAACTGCCAGGACCACCAAGGCCAGCGCCCCCAGCAGCAGAAAGGGCACCCAGGCGCTGGCGGATTCTGCCGCCGCCAGACGTTGCCGGAGCAGCGCCAGTTGCAGTTGCTGGCGTTGCGCATCGCCCAGCAACTGCCGAACCTGCGCCTCGATCACGCCGACCGGATCTTCGCCGGCCTGCGCCGTGAGTTTGCCAGTGGCTGCCGGGGCACGCCACACCGGACCGCCGGCCCATCGGCGGACAAACTTGGCCGCGGAAGCCGGCGTCGGATTCAAGCTGGACCGCGTCGGCGTCTGGATCAGCCCAAGGCCAGCACCCCAACCTGGCGGGGCCGCCAGCAGCACGCAGGCGGCCGCCGCAATGGTCAGCGCGATCTTGGGTGGCATGCGGTGCAGTGGGCGCAGACGGCTGTTTATCGCGAAGTGGCGTTGAGAGGGCTCAAAACACTCTAGCACGCGCCATCGCCGCCGGCGCCGCGCCGCTGTGGCAAAAGCCGCGAGTTTTTGAGTGCAACCGGATGGCGGGGCTGTGCCGTTCACGCGGTATCGCAGCGCAACGCAGCGCCATGCCAGCCCTCCGCTCCATCCAGGCGCCGCCCGCGGCGGCCAAGCGTCAGCGGTCGTAGCCGGGGGACTGCCTGGCCAGGCGCCGCAGCAATCCAGGCCAGACCAGCGAGTCACCCATGCCGCGCGTTGCCTGGGCCGATTGCTGGCGTGCCGTGGCGATGATCTCGGGATGCACTGCGATCAGCTCACCCCCACCCTGCGCCCGCACCTGAATTGTGCAGACGGTTTCGAACAGGTACATCGACAAAAACGCGTCGGCGATCGTGGCGCCCACGGTCAGCAGGCCGTGGTTGCGCAGCATCAGAAACCGCCGGTCACCCAGGTCATGCACCAGCCGCGGCTTTTCGTCGTCACGCAGGGCCACGCCTTCATAGTCGTGGTAGCCCAGGCTGGACAGCACGAAGATCGACTGCTGCGAGATCGGCAGCACGCCCTGCTTCTGGGCCGACACCGCCACGCCGTTGAGCGAGTGCACGTGCAGCACGCAGGCGGCGTCGTGACGCACCGCATGTACCGCGCTGTGGATGGTGAATCCAGCGGGGTTGATCGGAAACGGCGAGTCGTCTATCTTGTTGCCGGCCAAATCGATCTTGACCAGGCTGGATGCGGTGATCTCGTCGAACATCAGCCCGTAGGGGTTGATCAGGAACTGGTCTTCGGTGCCGGGCACACGCGCGCTGATGTGGGTAAACACCAAATCGTCCCACTTGAACAGGGCCACCAGCCGGTAAGCCGCCGCCAAATCAAGCCTGACCTGCCACTCCTCGGCGGACACCTGGTGCTGGCGCGAGGGGATATCGAGGTCGAGTGAGGGCATGCGGACAGTCTCCTTGCTGGGCTGATGGACAATAAGCTTTGACAGGCTGGCGCGGTTGTCGCGCCTGGGACAAGACATGAATACCCCGGTTCTTACCATTGAAGAGCGTCAAAACATCGAGTCCGGTGCGTGGTTTTCCAAGCTATCCCAGCCCCTTCGACATGCGATCCTGTCCCGTGCCTATGTGCGGCGGCTGGGCGATGGCGCACCGCTCGCCTCGCGCGGCACACCGGCCGAAGAGTGGTGCGGCGTGGCCCGCGGCACGGTGCGGATCTCGCTGGTATCACTGGCCGGCAAGCAGGTCACCCTGACTTACTGCGAGCCGGGCGTCTGGTTTGGCGACATCGCGCTGTTCGACGGCCTGCCGCGCACCCACGATGCCGACGCCCACGGCGAGACCACCCTGCTGTGCATCCGCAAGGCCGATTTCAAGGAACTGCTGTCACAGCACCCGGAGCTGTACGACGCCTTGTTGCGCCTGAACTGCCGCCGGCTGCGGCTGATGTTCAACCAGTTCGAGGACCTCAACACCAAGCCGCTGTCGGCGCGCCTGGCCAAGCAGATCATCTTGCTGGCCAAAAGCTACGGCATCGAACAGGGCGAGGAGATCCGAATTGGTCTGCAACTCGCGCAAGAGGACCTGGCGCAACTGCTGGGCGCGTCGCGCCAGCGTGTCAACCAAGAGCTCAAGGGCTTCGAGCGCGAGGGCGCTGTCCGGGTCGAACCGACACGGCTGGTGGTGCTGTCGCGCGACAAGCTGATGGACATTGCCGAAGGTTGATGCCGCCTGCCCCAGCCCTAACCGGAGCCTGAACCGATGGACCAATTCACCGGCAGCGGCACGGTTTCTGATCAACACGCTTTTGACGTTGCAACGCTGCAGGCTTGGCTTGTCGACCACATGGGCGGATTTGCCGGGCCGCTGCAGGTCGAGCAGTTCAAGGGCGGCCAATCCAACCCGACTTACCGGCTGATCACGCCCGGCCGCGCCTATGTGATGCGCAGCAAACCCGGACCGCTGGCCAAGCTGTTGCCGTCCGCTCACGCGATCGAGCGTGAGTACCGCGTCATGGACGCCCTGGCCTTGAGCGGTGTGCCTGTGCCCCGCATGCATGTGCTGTGCGAGGACGAGTCGGTGGTCGGCCGCGCGTTCTACGTCATGGAATGTGTTGAGGGCCGGGTGCTGTGGGACCAGTCGCTGCCGGGCATGGCACCGGACGAGCGGAGCGCCGTCTACGACGAAATGAACCGGGTGCTGGCGGCGTTGCACAACGTCGATGTGCGCGCGGTGGGCTTGGCCGAATTCGGCCGACCGGGCAACTACTTCGGCCGTCAAATCAGCCGCTGGACCCGGCAGTACCAGGCGTCGATCACCGAGCCCATCCCCGAGATGGACCGCCTGATGGCTTGGCTGCCCGAGCACCTGCCAGCCAGCGCACGCGACGAGTCGCAGGTCACGATCGTGCACGGCGACTACCGGCTGGACAACCTGATCTTTCACCCCAACGAGCCCCGCGTGGTGGCCGTGCTCGACTGGGAGCTGTCCACCATTGGTCATCCGCTGGCCGACTTCAGCTACCACTGCATGAGCTGGCATATCGCGCCGGGCATGTTCCGCGGCATCGCAGGGCTGGACCTCGCGGCACTGGGGATCCCGGCCGAGCGCAACTACATGCGCCGCTACTGTGACCGCACCGGCCGGGAATCGCCCGACAACCTGCTGGCCGACTGGAACTTCTACCTCGCCTACAACCTGTTTCGCTTGGCCGCCATCACCCAGGGCATCGCCAAACGGGTCGTTGACGGCACGGCTGCCAGCGCTCAGGCCCGGGCCACTGGCGCGTCAACCCGACCGCTGGCCGAGCTGGGCTGGGGCTTTGCGTTGAAGGCCGGCAACATCGGCGGCTGAAGGCAGACGCCCGAAACGCATCGCAGCGGGCTTTGGGGCCATTCGCAGGTGGGTCGTGCGTGCGGCTCAGGTTTCCGTGACCCGGCTGGGG
>JBKJKU010000196.1:0-6161 GCA_046597355.1 Aquabacterium sp. | reverse complement strand
CCGCCACCGTGCGGGCCTGCTGGTCCAATGCCGCCTTGACGTAACTTGAAAACAGCGGATGGCCAGCCCAGGGTGTGCTCTTGAACTCGGGGTGGAATTGCACGCCGACAAACCACGCATGTACCGCGCCCGGCAGCTCGACCATTTCGGTCAGCTTCTCGCGCTGGGTGATCGCCGAAATCACCAGCCCGGCCTGCTGCAGCCGATCGAGGTAGTGCTCGTTGGCCTCGTAGCGGTGACGGTGGCGCTCGGTCACCACGCTGCCGTAGATCTCGAAGGCCAAGGTACCAGGTTTGACGTCGCTGCTTTGCGCGCCCAGCCGCATCGTGCCGCCCAGGTCGCTCTTGGCGTCGCGCTTTTGCACCGTGCCGTCGGCGTCCTGCCATTCGTCGATCAGCGCGATCACCGGGTGCGGCGTCTCGGGCTCAAACTCGGTTGAGTTGGCGCCGGCAAGGCCGGCCATGTGGCGGGCATATTCGATGGTGGCGACCTGCATGCCCAGGCAGATGCCCAGGTAAGGCAGCTGGTGCTCACGGGCGTACTGCACCGCGACGATCTTGCCCTCGATACCGCGCTTGCCAAAACCGCCAGGCACCAAGATGGCATCAAAGCCGGCCAGCTTGCCGGCGTTGTCGGCGTTGAGCGTCTCGGCGTCAACGTATTCGATCTTGACCCGTGCATGGTGCTGGATGCCGGCGTGGCGCAGCGCCTCGTTGAGCGATTTGTACGAGTCCGACAGGTCGGTGTACTTGCCGCACATCGCGATCCGCACCTCGAACTTCGGGTGGCCGACCTCGTGCACCAGGTGGTCCCAGCGGGTCAGGTTGGCGGGCTTGGTCAGCAGCTGCAGCTTCATGCAGATCTGCTCGTCCAGACCTTGCTCATGCAGCAGGCGCGGCACCTTGTAGATGGTGTCCACGTCCCACATGCTGATCACGCCGTGTGGCACCACGTTGGTGAACAGGCTGATCTTCTCGCGCTCTTCGTCGGGCACCTCGCGGTCGGCGCGGCACAGCAGCACATCGGGCTGGATGCCGATCTCGCGCAGCTTTTGCACCGTGTGCTGGGTCGGCTTGGTCTTGAGCTCACCGGCGGCGGCAATCCAAGGCACGTAGGTCAGGTGCACAAACGCGGTGTTGGTGGGGCCGAGCTTGAGGCTCATCTGGCGAACCGCCTCCAGAAAAGGCAGCGACTCGATGTCGCCCACCGTGCCGCCGATCTCGACGATCGCCACCTCGATATCGGCCGCGCCGCGCCGCACGAAATCCTGGATCTCGTTGGTGACATGCGGAATCACCTGCACCGTCTTGCCCAGGTAATCACCGCGCCGCTCTTTTTCGAGCACGCTCTTGTAGATCTGGCCGGAGGTGAAGTTGTTGCTGCGCTTCATCCGGGTGGTGATGAAGCGCTCGTAGTGGCCGAGATCGAGGTCGGTTTCGGCCCCGTCGTCGGTGACAAACACCTCGCCGTGCTGAAACGGGCTCATGGTGCCCGGATCGACGTTGAGGTAGGGGTCGAGCTTGATGAGGGTGACCTTGAGCCCCCGCGATTCGAGGATCGCGGCCAGCGAGGCCGATGCGATGCCCTTGCCGAGGGAGGACACCACACCGCCGGTGACGAAGACGTACTTGGTCATGTCGTGCAGCATCCTTGGCGCGGCCGCTGGTGGGCCGCAGGAATGCCCCTGTGGAAACCGCAATTATAGGGGCCGAGATGCCCCTGGCCGGCGCTGGACCAGCGGCGCTCCCTGCGCCCCAGGCACCGGTTCAGGCGGCCATGCGCGGTGCCCTGGCATGCAGCAGCACCTCGGGGGCAGCGGCTTCCAGCGCCGTTTCACCGGCCGGATGCGCCTGCATCCGGGGCACGTCCAGTTCGTCGCACCACTTGGCCACCACCGGGCCGCCCACCGGCTTGCGGGTGCCCAGGTTATCCCGCTTGGCCGTTCTGCGTGGCAGCACCAACCCACTTGACGCGCTGCCCGGCACAGCCAGCAGTGCATTCTTGAAGCGCTTGACGAATTGCCAGACCGAAAAGCCGTTCGCCTGGGCGACGATGCCCGGCGCGCCAAACACCAAGACCCCGCAGGTGGCAGCTCACGGCGACCGGGCTGCTGGGGATGACGCTGAGCAAAAAGTCGGTGGTGCCTACGGTCTTGCCCAGGCCGGCGCTGGCGGCATTCGCCTTGGGGCCCGCGCGCTGGTGCATCACGCCAGCGTCATCGTCGCCAGCAGGTCGAGCACCGCCTGGGCGGTTTCTTGCGGTTTTTCCATCGGAAACAGGTGGGTGCCGTCCAGCCACAGCAGGCGGTCACCGGCCAGCCGGCGCACTGTCTCCAGCCCGCCGTGGCGGATCTCGGTGGACCGCAAACCCGCCACGAAGCCCACCGGGCAGCGTAGCGGGTGCCTGCGCAGCACCGTGCCCAGGTGGTGCGGCAGGGTGTTGTAGATGCGGGTCTCGACGGCGCGGTCAAAGGCCAGCACCGTGTGGCCGCCGCGCCGCACCGTGCCGGCGGCGATGTAATCCGTCAACATGCCCGGCGCCCAGCGGGCAAACATCGACTTGGCGGCGTAGTGGTCAAACGCGGCCTGGCGCGACGGCCATTCATGCCGGCGGGTGATGGCCACCTTGCCCGGCCCCAGCCGCTGCAGCAGCCGGCTGCGCTTGAGCACCTGCACCGTGTGGGCCCGCCAGCCGGTGATCACCGGTGAATCCAGCATCACCAGGCCGAGTGCCAACTCGGGCCGTTTGCTGGCCGCCTGCAGGCTGAGCAGGCCGCCCAGTGAGTGGCCCACCAGGTAGGCGCCCTGGGGTGCCCGGTCGGCTAGGAAGTCGACCAGTTGGTCCCGCAGCCGCGGCCAGTTGCTGGTGACCGGGTAGCGCGGGTCATGACCAAACTGCGGCACGGCCAGCACCTGCCAACCTGCCGCCCGCCACAGCGCAAAAAGTTGGCGGTAGGTGGCGGCCGGGTAGCCGTTGGCGTGGGAGAAAACGAGGGTGGGGCGCATGGGGCTTTCGGGTTATCGCGGGATTTTGCCCGGCTACAGCGGGCTGGGTTGCCCGGCCGGCCTGACTAGACTCACGCACTGCCAGATCAACCCTCACCCGCCCCACCCACGCCCATGCTCAACCCCATCATCTTCGCCGTGCCGGTGTTCCTGGCGATGATGGCGATCGAGTTTGCGGTGGACCGGCGCCGCCAGCTGGGCGTGTACCGGGCGGCCGACACCGTGGGCAGCCTGTCGCTGGGCATCGTCAGCCAGCTGGTGGGGGTGTTTTCCAAGCTGGCAGCGTTGGGCATCTACACGCTTGTCTACCAGCACGCGGCTGTGTGGAAGCTGCCGGTTGACGCGCCGTGGGTCTGGCTTGGCGCGCTGCTGGGCTACGACTTTTGCTACTACTGGCTGCACCGCTCGGGCCATGAGATCAACCTGCTGTGGGCAGCGCACGGTGTGCACCACAGCAGCGAGGAATACAACCTCAGCACGGCACTGCGCCAAACCGCCACCGGCCATCTGTTCGGCTGGGTTTTTTACCTGCCGCTGGCGCTGTTGGGCGTGCCGCCGCTGGTGTTTGTGGTGGTGGGGTTGGTGGACCTGCTCTACCAGTTCTGGGTGCACACCCGGCTGGTCGGCAAGCTGGGCTGGTTTGACCGGGTGTTCTGCTCGCCGTCCAACCACCGGGTGCACCACGGCCAGAACGACTACTGCATCGACCGCAACTACGGCGGCCTGCTGATCGTCTGGGACCGGCTGTTTGGCACCTTTGTTGAAGAGCGCGACAACGAGCCAATCGTCTATGGCATCCGGGGTGCGCTGCGCAGCTTCAACCCGGTGTGGGCCAATGCCTACGGCTATGCGGCGATGTGGCGTGACATCCGGCTGACACGCACGCTGGCCGACAAGCTGCGGGTGCTGTTCAAGCACCCGGGCTGGCGGCCGGCTGATGCCGCAGCGGCGCTGCCTTTGCCGGCCTTTGAGATCAGCCGATTCGAGCGCTATGCGCCGCCATTGCCACCGGCGCTGGCGTTGAATGCGCTGTTGCAGCTGGCAGTGCTGATCGCCTTGGCGCTGCACTTTCTGGCGGTCGCGCCGCACCTGGGCACGGCGCTGGCGGCAGCCTATGCGGCAGCATTGATATTGCAGCTGGCCGGCCTGTCGCGGCTGACCGAGCGGGGCCGGGCTGCGGCAGGATGGGAGGCGGCGCGCTGGGTGCTGGGCGCGGTGCTGCTGGGGCTGTCGCCGGTGCACGGCTGGGCTTGGCTTGCGCTGTGGCTGCTGGCCGGTGCCGCTGCGGTCTGGGCAGGGCTTGCAACGGGCCCTGCCGGCCAGGCCGCCGATCAGGCCGTTTCCACCCGCCATCCGCCACCGGCCTCGTAGCGCCAGACGCCTGCACCGTCGCCCAGGCAAAACAGGTGCAGCCAGCCGTTGTCAACCAGGTGGCGCACCGTGTCGCTGCCGGCGATGGTGTTGTCGATCGCCGCCTGCGGCGCCTGGATGAACACGCTCAGCCGCAGCGGCGTGTGGCGGAAGTGCTGGCCGTCGTGCAGCGACTGCATCGGCAGGCCAATGCGCAAGTCGCCGCCGTTGCCCTCGAAGACGCCGATGTTGCCGCCCACCACGTTGTGCAGCACCTTGTCGCCACTGCCGTAGCGGGCGTTGTCCACGGTTGAGGCGTGGTACTGCAAGTTGATCCAGTTCGTCACCACCATGGGCGCGGACATGATCAACGCCAGCACCTTGAAGCCGTCGTCGTGCTGCCAGGTGTAGTCGTGCAAAAAGCTGCGGCCGGCCAGGTTCAGGTGGCGGCTGCGGCTGCGCGGTGCCACGATGAACGATGCGCAATTGGCCAGGCCCCACTCGGGCCGCACCTGCGCCCAATCGGCGCTGCGGGCATCGACCGCCTTGCGCAGCCGGGCGGCGTCACGGGCACTTGCGGCCAACCCGAGTGACGCGGCACGCTCGGCCCGTGCGCGGCAGCCGGCATCCGCCAGCCAGGTTTGCAACCGGGACAGGTCCTGGGCATGGCTGGCGGGCAGCAAGTCGAGATCAAAAAGTTGCATGTCATCCGTCGTGGTGTTGTGCAGCCCGGCCAGGAACCTGGTGTGCTCGGGCACCACCTCACCGCGCTCCAGCAAGCCCTGGCGCACCTGCGGCTCGTTGAGCAGCAGGGCAAGCGCACGGGCGTTGACCTCGCCGGTCTGGCCGCCACAGGCGCCGCAATCCAGCCCGGCGGCGTGCGGGTTGTTGGCGCTGGTGCTGCCATGGCCGGCCAGCAGCACCAGGCGGGCGTGATCGGTGGTCAAGCCCATTGCGCCCAGTGCAGTGGCGGCGGCGTTGATCCCGGCATCGACATCAACGCCGCCAGCGACCGAAGCATCGGCGCCGCCCGCCGGCAGGAAGCGCGGGCGCAGCCCGCCGCGCTGGGCCGCCGACAGGCTTGTCTGCTCGACGGGGGTCGGGGCCGCCTCGCCGCCCAGGCCGCGCTTGAGCAGTTGGCCGGCAAACAGCAAGCCGCAGGACTCGACAAACGAGAAGCTCGATCCCGCGCCGCTGCGAAACGCCTGCCACTGCTGGCGCCACTGCAGCTTTTTGCGCCGCTGCCGGGCCAGCGCCTGGCCCAGGCCGGGTGCGTCGCATTCGTCGGTGATGCACAGGCCCGGCGCCAGCAGGCCGGGCAATTGCGGGCGCACCATGTCAGTGCCCAGCGGCCGGTAGGCGACGAACATCGCAAAAAAGCCGGCAAAGCCCAGCGTCTGCACGGCGGGGCTGCAGGCCTCCAGCGCACGGCGGTAGACCTCGGAGCGCACGTCGATGCAGAACACCGCCTGCACGGCGGGTGGCGCGGCGGCGGCGTCGGGCTCTGCCGGGGCTTGGTGCAGCCCTTGGCAAAGTGGCGCCTGGTAGCTGCGCTCCAGGGCGGCCTGCCACAGCCAGTCGGTCTGCTGGGCGCGTTGCGCCTGCCCGGTGCGCAAGTCACTGTCCCGCCAGGCGCTGGCCAGGCCTCTGGCGACATTCAGCCCGGGGTGGCCGTCGTGCAGCAGCCATTCCCAGGCCAGCCGCACCGCCAGCAGGTGCACGATCTGGTCGTCGTCGCGCTGGTCCAGCCGGGCCTGCCAGCGCTGGTAGGCGCACCAGGAGGCCCAGCCGTTGATGCTCATCAGC
>JBKJKU010000169.1:0-5799 GCA_046597355.1 Aquabacterium sp. | reverse complement strand
ACTCCACCAGCTTGCCCATGTGCGGCGTCATGCCGGGTGGCATCACCAGCCAGCCCAGGCGCCAGCCGGTCATCAAAAAGCTCTTGGAAAAGCTGTGCACCACCACCAGCCGGTCGGAGGCGTCGGCGATGTCCAGGAAGCTGGGCGCCGCCCGCTGCGGCAGGCCGGCCGCGTCCAAGCCAAACCAGACCCGGTCGTAGACCTCGTCGGCAACGATCCAGGTGCCAGTGCGGCGGCAGTGCGCCAACAGGGCCTGCTGCTCGCTTGGCGTCAAGGCCCAGCCGGTGGGGTTGTTGGGGGCGTTGAGCAGCAGCACCCGGGTGGCGGGCGTCACCGCGGCCAGCAGGCGTTGCAGGTCCAGCCGCCAGGCGCCCTGGGCATCGGGCGCCAGGGCGACCCGGGTAATGCGCCCGCCCAGGATCTCGGGCTGCGCGGGCAGGTTGGGCCAGACCGGTACGACCACGACCACCTCGTCGCCGGCATTGACCAGCAACTGCATCGCCGTCATCAAGGCAGTGACGCCCGAAGACGTGACGACGATGCGGTCCGGCCCGGGGTCGCCGTGCAGCGCTGCGGTGTAGGCCCGCAAGGCCTCACGCAATTCGGCCAGGCCCAGGTTGTGGCTGTAAAAAGTCTCGCCGCGCATCAGCGACTCGGCTGCGGCGCGGCGCACCGGCTCGGGCGTGACCTCGTCGCTCTCGCCAAACCAGAAAGCCAGCACATCGCTGCGGCCCAGGCCGGCGTTGGCCACCTCACGGATCTTGCTGCCAGGCAGGCGGCTGATGGTGTCGCGCATGGGGGTGTTGCTCCTCAATCGGGCCGGATCATCCGGCATTCTGCGGGCCGTTCGACCTGGCCCGCCTCGAAACGCCGCACGGTGCGGAAGCCAAAGCCCGAGCCCTCCACCTCGTGCGCAATACCGGGTGTGCCGGCCCGGCCCATCACGCTGACGTAGAGCGGCTGCTGAAACTGGTGGTCGGCGGCGCGCATCTGACCCTGGTGAAAACCGGCCAAGGTGCCCAGCCGGGTGGTGTCGAGTTTCAACCCCTCCAACGCCCGTGCCACGTCCACCGGATCGGTGCTGCCGGCCCGCTCCATCGCCTGCACCAGCAGCTCGACCATCGCCTGCATGCGGGCATGCAGGTAGTCGTCCCGAGGATCGGGGAAGCGCCGCTGAAAACCCGCCACCAAGGCGTCCGCTGCCCGGCCGCCCACATTGGGATGCCATTCGGCCACCGCCAGCACCCGGCCCACACCCGCCTCACCCAGCACCGCCGGCACACCCAGTGCATTGCCGTAGAAGGTGTAGAACTTGGGCGTGCCGCCCAGTTCATGCACCGCTTTGACCAGCAGGGTCAGGTCATTTCCCCAGTTGCCGGTGACCACCGCTTGGGCGCCGCTGGCCAGGATCTTGGACGCATAGGGCAAAAAATCCTTGACCCGGCCCATCGGGTGCAACTCGTCGCCCACGATGCGGATGTCAGGCCGGCGCGTGGTGATCATGGCGCGGGCTTGCCGGCTGACCTGCTGGCCAAAGCTGTAGTCCTGGCCGATCAGGTAGACCTGGGACAAGCTGCGGTCGTCCTGCAGCACGTCCATCAGCGCGGCCAGCCGCATGTCGGCATCGGCATCAAAGCGAAAGTGCCAGAAGCTGCAACGCTCACGCGTCAGCGCCGGGTCCACTGCCGAGTAGTTGAGCAACAGCGCCCGGGCGGACGGTGTGCGCTCGTTGTGTTTGTTGAGCGCATCGAGCAGCACATTTGCGATGGCCGAGCTGTTGCCTTGCAGCACAAAACCAATGCGCTGGTCGAGCGCGCTGCGCAGCACCGACAACGCCTCATCCGCCGCACCCTTGCTGTCGAAGCGCTGCAAGACCAGGCGGCGCGCCGCCCCTTGCAGACGCACACCGCCCCGGGCATTGACCCGCTCCACCGCCCACAACAGATTGCGCCAGACGGCCTCGCCTGCGTTGCCAAACGGACCGGACAGGCCTTCGATCAAGGCCAACGGGATCGGCTCGAGGTGGGTCGGGGTTGGCGTTTTACGGGCGGGCTGGGTACCTGGCTGAGGCTGCACCACCGGTCCGACCTGGGCCTGGGCCGGCAGAAGGCTGCCCCATCCCACCACAGCGGCGGTGGTGGCGGCAGCCCGCCGCAACAGGCGACGGCGGTCAAACGAAAGCGACGAAGATTTTTCAGACATGCAAGGGCGGCGGGTGGCCTCGGAAAACAAAAAAGCCGCTGAATCGCCAGCGGCAGGTACGGGTCAACCCTGATTCTAGAAGCCCTGACGGCACCCGCTTGGCGCGCTCAAACCGGGCGGCGGGCCGGGCTGGGCGTGTCGATCTGGTCCAGCGGCCAGCGTGGCCGCACGTCAAAGGCGTAGTCGCGCGACGCCTGGGCAGCACCGCTTTGCAGCCGCATGGCCGCAGCCAGCGCAATCATCGCGCCGTTGTCGGTGCACAGGTCCAGCTCGGGGTAGTGCACCCGCAGGCCACGCCGCTGTGCAGCCTCGTTGAGTTGCCGGCGCAGCTCGGCATTGGCGCCCACGCCGCCCGAGACCACCAGCCTGTCCAGCCCGGTTTGTTTCAGTGCCGCCAGCGACTTTTTCACCAGCACCTCGACGATCGCCGCCTGGGTGCTGGCGGCCAGATCGGCCAGCTGCGACGGCGTGGGCGACAGGCCCAGCTTGCGGTGCTGGGTCAGCACCGCCGTCTTGAGGCCGGCAAACGAGAAGTCCAGGTTGCCGCTGTGCAGCAGCGGCCGGGGCAGCGCATAGGCGTCCGCCCTGCCCTGCGTGGCCAGCGCCGCCAGCGCCGGCCCACCCGGGTAGCCCAGACCGATCAGCTTGGCCGACTTGTCAAAGGCCTCGCCGGCGGCGTCGTCGATCGACTCCCCCAGCAGCGCGTAGCGGCCCACCGCGTCCACCCGCATCAGCTGGGTGTGGCCACCCGAGACCAGCAGCGCGACGAACGGAAACTCGGGCGGGTCTACGGATAAAAACGGCGAGAGCAGATGCCCCTCCAGGTGGTGCACCCCCAGCACCGGCTTGCCCAGCGCGGCGGCCAAAGCGCAGGCCACGCCGGCGCCCACCAACAGCGCGCCGGCCAGGCCGGGGCCGCGGGTAAAGGCGACCACATCGACCTCGTCGAGCGCGCTGCCGGCAGCCGCCAGCACCTCGCGGGTCAGGGGCAGCGCCCGGCGGATGTGGTCGCGTGAGGCCAGCTCAGGTACCACCCCACCGTAAGCCGCATGCATCTGCACCTGGCTGTAGAGCGCATGGGCGCGCAACACCGGCACGCCGACCGGCCGGGTGCTGACCAGCGCCACGCCGGTTTCGTCGCAGGAAGACTCAAAACCCAGTACGTTCATGGCGCAGAAGTGTAGGGGCCACCCCGCAGGCCTGGACCCACGCGCGCCCCGGAAGCGCCGCGTGGCCAGTGGCGTCACATGTCGGTGCGCGCGCACTGATTTGCACCCTCCCAGGCACCAAGGCTTGCGCGATTGGTGCGCTGCAGCATTCAAAACAGTGCGCCAAAGTGCTCGCCCGGACCCGCAGCGTCCGAACAAACCCTGGCACGGGCTTTGCTCAGTCTTGGGCGAAGGTCAACGGCGACCTCCAACATTCAGCCCCGCTCAGCGCCAGACCCTTGGCACCGTCCGGGTAACGGACGACGGCGTCCCCACCTCCGGCTCACGGCAGAGCTTCCCGGTGCGGACGCCTTTTGTTTTTTGACTTGCGCGAAAGCCCCTGCCATGCCCCACCTGCCCGCACCCCTCCTGCCCGACGCCCCGCTGCCCAGCGCGCCCAACATTGACCTCGGCCGTCGCGGTCTGATCCGGGCAGCGGCTGCTACCAGCGTGGTCGCCGCGTCCAGCCTGATCCCCGGCCTGCAAGCTGCTGTTCATGCCGCAGGTTCCGACAAGCCCGAGAAAGAAGAAGTGCGCATCGGCTTCATCCCGCTGACCGACTGCGCCAGCGTGGTGATGGCGTCGGTGTTGGGCTTTGACAAGAAGTACGGCGTCAAGATCATCCCGACCAAGGAGGCCAGCTGGGCCGGTGTGCGCGACAAGCTGGTCAATGGTGAGTTGGACATGGCGCATGTGCTGTACGGCCTGGTCTACGGCGTGCACCTGGGCGTGGGCGGCGCCAAGAAGGACATGGCCGTGCTGATGACGCTCAACAACAACGGCCAGGCGATCACGCTGTCCAAGAAGCTGGCCGACAAGGGCGCGACCGACGGTGCCGGCCTGGCCAAGTTGATGGCCGCCGACAAACGTGAATACACCTTTGCCCAGACCTTCCCGACCGGCACCCACGCGATGTGGCTGAACTACTGGCTGGCGGCCAACGGCATCAACCCGATCAAGGACGCCAAGGTCATCACCGTGCCGCCGCCGCAGATGGTGGCCAACATGCGGGTCGGCAACATGGACGGCTTTTGCGTGGGCGAACCCTGGAACCACCGCGCCATCATGGACAACATCGGCGTCACCGCGATCACCACCCAGGACATCTGGAAAGACCACCCCGAGAAGGTGTTGGGCACCACGGGTGAGTTTGTCAAAAAGTACCCCAACACGGCGCGGGCCGTGATGATGGCCATTCTTGAAGCCGGTCAGTGGATTGACGCCAGCCTGCAGAACAAGCTGAAGATGGCCGAGACCATTGCCGACAAGAGCTACGTCAACACCAGCGTGGACGCGATCAACCAGCGCATCCTGGGTCGCTACCAGAACGGTCTGGGCAAGACCTGGGACGACGCCAACCACATGAAGTTCTTCAACGACGGTGCGGTGAACTTTCCGTACCTGTCGGACGGCATGTGGTTTTTGACCCAGCACAAGCGCTGGGGCCTGCTCAAGGACCATCCCGACTACCTGGCGGTGGCCAAGCAGATCAACCAGATCGACCTGTACAAGCAGGCGGCCTCGGCGATGAAGGTCAGCGTGCCCAAGGACGTGATGCGCAGCAGCAAGCTGATGGACGGCGTGGTCTGGGACGGCAAAGACCCGGCCAAGTACGCCGACAGTTTCAAGATCAAGGCCTGACGGCAAGTCGTCCGGGCTGGCGCCTCAGCCGCCCCAGCCGCATCAGCCGCTTCAGCCATTCACGCCCCGTCAGTTGCCCCAGCCGCACCCACATCCCCAGGAGCCCAGCATGGTCAGTGCCGTTTTTCATTCCCCGCTCGAGGCCAGCGCCGAAGCCCATGCCACCGGACGCGCCACCACAGCGGGCAAGGCGGGCGACGCAACGGCGCCCGCCGCCGTCAAGATAAAACCGGCCAAGCCGCCGCGCCAACCCGTCGATTGGCGTGAGGTCTGGCTCAAAGTGTTGCCGCCCGTCATCGGCATGGCCGTGGTGGTTGGCATCTGGGCGCTGCTGACGATCAAGGGCAGCGCGTTTCCGACACCCGCCGAAACCCTGGATGCCGCCATCAAGCTGTTTGCCGATCCGTTTTACAGCAAGGGACCCAATGACCAGGGCATTGGCTGGAACATCCTTTTTTCGCTGCAACGGGTGGCGGTGGGTTTTGGCTTGGCAGCCTTGGTCGGCATCCCGCTGGGATTCATCATCGGCCGCTTCGAGTTTTTCAACCGCATGTTCTCGCCGCTGATCAGCCTGCTCAAACCGGTCTCGCCGCTGGCCTGGCTGCCGATCGGCCTGCTGGTGTTCAAGAGCGCCAACCCGGCGGCGATCTGGACCATCTTCATCTGCTCGATCTGGCCGATGGTGATCAACACCGCGGTCGGCGTGCAGCGGGTGCCGCAGGACTACCTCAACGTGGCCCGCGTGCTG
>JBKJKU010000374.1:0-8866 GCA_046597355.1 Aquabacterium sp. | reverse complement strand
GTCCATCTCGTCGGCCAGCGTGTCCATCGCGACCTGCGGGGTCTTCTCACCCGTCACAGCCTGAGCCACGTTCTTCCACCACAGCTGCGCCAGCTTCGGGTAGTCGGGCACGTTGGTGCCGGTGGGCGTCCACGCCACGCGGGCCGGGCTGCGGTAGAACTCGACCAGGCCCCCCAACTTGGGCGCCATGTCGGTCATGGCCTTGCTCTGGATGTCGCTTTCGCGGATCGGGGTCAGGCCGACGATGGTCTTCTTCAGGCTGGTGGTCTTGGCAGTGACGAACTGGGCGTACAACCAGGCCGCGGCCGTCTTGTTGGCGTCATGCGCCTCAAAGAAGGTCCAGGAGCCCACGTCCTGGTAGCCGTTCTGCATGCCCTGCTTCCAGTACGGGCCATTGGGCCCCGGCGCCATTCTCCATTTCGGCGTGCCGTCGGCATTGACCACCGGCAGACCCGGCTTGACCATGTCGGCGGTGAATGCCGTGTACCAGAAGATCTGCTGCGCGATCTGGCCTTGGGCCGGCACCGGGCCGGCCTCGCCAAAGGTCATGCCGCTGGCCTCTTTGGGCGCGTACTTCTTCATCCAGTCAACGTACTTGGTCAACGCAAACACGGCCGCTGGCGAGTTGGTAGCGCCGCCGCGCGAGACCGACGCACCCACTGGCGTGCACTTGTCGGCGCCCACGCGGATGCCCCATTCGTCCACCGGCAGGCCGTTGGGGATACCGATGTCGGCAGTGCCGGCCATCGACAGCCAGGCGTCGGTGAAGCGCCAGCCGAGCGACGGGTCTTTCTTGCCGTAGTCCATGTGGCCGTAGATCGGCTTGCCGTCGATGGTCTTGACTTCTTCGCTGAAGAACGCGGCGATGTCCTCGTAGGCGCTCCAGTTCAGCGGCACGCCCAGGTCATAGCCAAATTTGGCCTTGAATTTTTCTTTCAGGTCGGGGCGTGCAAACAGGTCGGCGCGGAACCAGTACAGGTTGGCAAACTGCTGGTCGGGCAACTGGTAGAGCTTCTTGTCGGGACCGGTGGTGAAGCTGGTGCCGATGAAGTCCTTCAAGTCCAGCCCGGGGTTGGTCCATTCCTTGCCCTTGCCGGCCATGTAGTCGGTCAGGTTCATGATCTTGCCGTAGCGGTAGTGCGTGCCGATCAAGTCGGAGTCACTGATCCAGCCGTCATAGATCGACTTGCCCGACTGCATTGACGTTTGCAGCTTCTCGACCACGTCACCTTCCTGGATCAGGTCGTGCTTGACCTTGATGCCGGTGATCTCCTCAAACGCCTTGGCCAGGGTCTTGCTCTCGTACTCGTGGGTCGTGATGGTCTCGGACACCACCGAGATCTCCTTCACGCCCTTGGCCTGCAGCTTCTTGGCGGCCTCGATGAACCATTTCATCTCGACCATCTGCTGGTCCTTGTTCAGCGTCGAGGGCTGAAACTCGGCATCGATCCACTTCTTGGCCTCGGCTTCACCCGCCCAGGCGCCTTGCCCCAGCGCCAGCGCGGCAGCCGCAAGGGCCACGGTTTTCATGCGCAACAACATGTCAGTCTCCTCAAAACTTCCCGTTGAATCGATGACACACCGGCTGGGAAGGTGGGGCCGGCGTGCGCTTGAAACTCATGGGCGGCGAGCTACCCCTTGGCCATCACAACACCCAGCAGCAACATCGACGCGACAAAGCCAAACCAGATCGACGGCTCTTGCGCCAGGCCAAACCAGGTGATCATCTTTTCGCTGACGGCCACGAACGCCAGGTTCACATAGGCCGCACTCAGCAGGCCGATGAACAACCGGTCACCGCGGGTGGTGATCAGCGGCAAAAAGCCCTTGCGCTCGAACGTGGGCCTTTTGATCTCCCACAGCGTCATGCCGGCCAGCATCAGCACGATGCAGGTGAAAAATACTGCCACCGGTAGCGTCCACGCCATCCACTCAAACATCACGCGCTCCTTAAACCCGGCCCATCGCGAAGCCCTTGGCGATGTAGTGCCGCACAAACCAGATCACGATCGCCCCGGGCACGATCGTCAGCACCCCTGCAGCAGCCAACACACCCCAGTCCATGCCCGAGGCGCTCACCGTGCGGGTCATCACCGCCACGATCGGCTTGGCGTTGACGCTGGTCAGGGTGCGTGCCATCAGCAGCTCGACCCAGCTGAACATGAAACAGAAAAACGCCGCCACACCCACCCCGGCTTTGATCAGCGGGATGAAGATCATCACAAAAAAGCGCGGAAAGGTATAGCCGTCGATGTACGCGGTTTCATCAATCTCGCGCGGGATGCCGCTCATGAAGCCTTCCAGGATCCACACCGCCAGCGGCACGTTGAACAGCAGATGCGCCAATGCCACAGCGATGTGGGTGTCCATCAAACCCAGCGTGGTGTAGAGCTGGAAAAACGGCAGCAAGAACACCGCCGGCGGCGTCATGCGGTTGGTCAACAGCCAGAAGAACACATGCTTGTCGCCCAGAAAGCGGTAGCGTGAAAACGCATAGGCCGCCGGCAGTGCCACCACCAGCGAGATCACCGTGTTGATCGCGACATAGATGATCGAGTTGATGTAGCCCGAGTACCAGGACACGTCGGTGAAGATGGTGCGGTAGTGGTCAGTGGTGAAGTGCTGCGGCCACAGGCTGAAGGTGGACAGGATCTCCTCGTTCGTCTTGAACGACATGTTGACCATCCAGTACACCGGCAGGATGGCAAACACGAGGTAGGCAACCAGAAACAGCGTGCGCTTCTTGAACCCGGACTCATTCATGGCCGACCTCCGACTTATCCGCCGTACCCACCCGCTGCATCCAGTTGTAGAGGATGAAACACAGCAGCAGGATGATCAGAAAGTAGATCAGCGAAAACGCCGCCGCCGGGCCCAGGTCGAACTGGCCTACCGCTTTTTGGGTCAGGTACTGGCTCAGGAAGGTGGTGGCATTGCCCGGCCCGCCACCGGTCAGCACAAAGGGTTCGGTGTAGATCATGAAGCTGTCCATGAAGCGCAGCAGCACCGCGATCATCAGCACGCCGCGCAGCTTGGGCAGCTGGATGTAGCGGAACACCGCGAACTTGCTGGCGCCATCGATGCTGGCGGCCTGGTAATACGCATCGGGGATGGCGCGCAGGCCGGCAAAACACAGCAGCGCGACCAGCGGTGTCCAGTGCCAGACGTCCATCAGCAACACGGTGAGCCAGGCGTGGGTGGCGTTGCCGGTGTAGCTGTACTCGATGCCCAGCGCTGCCAACGATGCGCCCATCAGCCCGATGTCGGACCGGCCAAAGATCTGCCAGATCGTGCCCACCACGTTCCAGGGGATCAGCAGCGAGATTGCCACCGTCACCAGCACCGCACTCGACTGCCAGCCTTTGGCCGGCATGGACAGCGCCAGCAGGATGCCCAGCGGAATCTCGACCGCCAGCACCGACAGCGAGAACACGATTTGCCGCAGCAAGGCGCCCTGCAGGTCGTCGTCGCGCATCACGGCCTTGAACCATTCGGTGCCGACAAACACCCTGCGCTCTGGCGAGATGATGTCCTGCACCGAGTAATTGACCACCGTCATCAACGGCAGGATGGCCGAAAAGGCCACGCACAGCACCACCGGCAGGATCAGGAACCAGGCTTTCTGGTTGACGGGTTTCATCAGGAAACCTCCATGCTGCGCATTGCGGTGTTTCGCCCTTCGGGACGGCCGTGGGGTCTCATGCGCTCACCTTTTGCGGTTCCAAGCGTTCGCCGATCAGCACGTCGTCGGCATAAAAACAGGTGTGTGGGCCCAGCACGGCCAGCCACACGGCGGCGCCGGCGGCGGGGATGTTGGCGTCGGGGCTGAGCCGGGCGCGCACGGTGGTGGGGCCGGCCGCAGCGGTAGAACCGGCTGCGCCTTCCATACCGGGGCCGACCTGGGCTGTGACCAACCAGTAGGTGCCGATGTCCTGCGCCTGCAGCACCGTGGCGGGCACGGCGCCCGGAGCATGGGGGTTCGCCAGCGTGACGTACTCGGGCCGGATGCCCAGCACCAACCGGCCCGGGGCCGGCGGCACGACCCGGTCTGCAGCCACCGCGCAGCCGGCCACCGTCAGCCCGTCGCCGCTGCGCTGGGCCGGCAGAAAGTTCATGCCGGGTGAGCCGATGAAGTGGCCCACAAAGGTGTGCTGCGGCCGCTCGAACAGGTCGGACGCGCTGCCGATCTGCACCGCCCGGCCCCGGGTCATCACCACCACCTGGTCGGCAAAGGTCAGCGCCTCGACCTGGTCATGGGTAACGTAGACCAGCGTGAGCTTGAGCTCATGGTGGATCTGCTTGAGCTTGCGGCGCAGTTGCCACTTGAGGTGCGGGTCGATCACCGTCAGCGGCTCATCAAACAGCACGGCCGACACATCCTCGCGCACCAGGCCGCGGCCCAGCGAGATCTTCTGCTTGGCATCGGCCGCCAGCCCTGCAGCGCGCACATCGAGCTGCCCGCTCAGCTCCAGCATCTCGGCGATCTTGCCGACCCGCTGGGCAATCTTGTCGGCCGCCACACCGCGGTTGCGCAGCGGAAAGGCCAGGTTCTCGGCCACCGTCATGGTGTCGTAGATGACCGGAAACTGGAACACCTGGGCGATGTTGCGCTGCTGCGGTGTCTTGCTGTTCATCAACACGCCGTCGAAGGTGACGCTGCCTTGCGACGGCGTAACCAGGCCCGAGATGATGTTGAGCAGGCTGGTCTTGCCGCAGCCTGAAGGGCCGAGCAGCGCATAGGCGCCACCGTCGTCGAAGCGCATCTTCAGCGGCAGCAGCGCGTAGTCGCTGTCTTGCTGCGGGTTGGGCTTGTAGCTGTGCGCCAGGTCCAGGTCGATACAGGCCATGTCAGTGGGCTCCCGCTGCGCCGAGGCGCCTGGGGGCCTGCAACAACAGGCCATCAGCGCCAAACAAGTAGATCTGCGTCGGGTCGAGGTAGAGCGTCAGCGCGGCGCCCAAATCGAAATAGTGCACGCCGGTCAGCTGGGCCACCAGCTCACCGGCCGCCGTGGCGACGTGCACGAAGGTGTCGGACCCGGCAATCTCGGCCAACTCCACCGTGCCGGGCAGCGCGATGTCGCCCGGTCGGCCCACCACCCGCAGCGCGCTGGCGCGCACGCCCACCGTGGTGTCGGGCCGGGCCGCCGTGCCGGGCAGGCCCAGACGAGGCGCACCGCCGTCCAGCAGGTTCATCGGCGGATCGCTGAAGGCCCGTGCCACCCGGATCGAAGCCGGGTGGTGGAACACGTCGGCAGTGGGGCCGTACTGCAACACCTCACCGGCGTCCATCACCGCTGTCCAGCCGCCCAGCAACAGGGCCTCGGTTGGCTCGGTGGTGGCATAGACCACGGTGGAGCTGCCCGCCGCAAACAGTGCCGACAGCTCATCACGCAACTCCTCGCGCAGCTTGTAGTCCAGGTTGACCAGCGGCTCGTCCAGCAGCATCAGCGGCGCGTCCTTGGCCAGTGCACGCGCCAACGCCACGCGCTGCTGCTGGCCGCCCGACAGCTCGGCCGGCAGTCGCTTCAAAAATGGCTCGATGTGCAACTTTTCGGCAAGTGCCTGCACCCGCTGCGCAATGGCCGCTTTGTCCATCGCGCCGCGCAGCTTGAGCGGCGACGCGATGTTGTCGAACACGGTCATCGACGGGTAGTTGATGAACTGCTGGTAGACCATCGCCACGTTGCGTTGGCGCACCGGCAGGCCGGTCACGTCCTGGCCGTCCACCGTCACCCGGCCGGCGCTGGGCACGTCCAGGCCCGCCATCAGCCGCATCAGCGTGGTCTTGCCGGCCTGGGTGGCGCCGAGCAGCACGCTCACCGTGCCCGGCTGCAGCGACAGGCTCAGCGGGTAGAGGTGGGTGGCGGCGCCGGCCCGGTGCTCGATCTGGGCAAGGCTCAGTTGCATACAGGGTCCGGGTTCAGAGGTTTCAAGGCACCAACAGGGCCGGGGTGACGGGCCGACCACCAGGCCGCAACGGCCTCGCGCTGGCCCGCGCTCAGGTGCAGGCCCAGCTTGGTGCGGCGCCACAGCACGTCGTCGGCGCTGCGCGCCCACTCATGCTGGAACAGGTAGTCGAGCTCGACCTCGAACAGGCCCGGCGCCACCTCGGCACCCAGCCCGCCGGCTTGCAGCAGCATCTCCACGCGGCCGCCGTAACAGCGGGACCAGCGTTCACGCACCGGCGCTGGCAGATGGGGCTGGCGCTCGGCCAGCGCCGCGACAAAGCGTTGCATGTCGGTGTCGGGCTGCTGCGGCGCACCGATCCAGGCGGTCAGGTTGCCGCCGGGCAGCAGGGCGGATTCGGTCCAGGCCGGGCGGCGCTCGTCCAGGCGTTCGACGATCAGGTCGGCGGCTTCTTCGGCCAGCTTTCGGAAGGTGGTGATCTTGCCGCCCCAGACCGACAGCAAAGGCGCTGGAGGGGGCCCCGACGGCGCTGCGCTGCGCGCCTCGTCAAACTCCAGCAGGTAATCACGCGTCACTGCCGACGCATCACCCGATTCATCGTCCAGCAGCGGCCGCACGCCCGAGTAGGCCCACACCACGTCGGCAGGCTGCACCGGCCGGGTGAAGTAGCGGCTGGCCTGCTCGCACAGGTAGCTGATCTCAGCGGGGTCGATACGGGCCGAATCGGGCGCGCCGCCGATCTCGACATCGGTGGTGCCGATCAGCGTGAAATCGCCCTCGTACGGGATTGCAAAGATGATGCGCTTGTCGGGGTTCTGGAAGATGTAGGCATGGTCATGGTCGAACAGCTTTTTGACGACGATATGGCTGCCCTTGACCAGCCGCAGCGAGCGGGCGCTTTGCACCCGCGCCCGGTCACGCAAAAACTCACCGGTCCAGGGGCCGCCGGCGTTGACCATCGCCCGCGCTTGCACCTCGATTGCCGCACCGCCGGCCGGTTGCAGCGTGGCGCGCCAGCCGGTGGCGCTGCGCTCGGCCCGCTCGCAGCGGCAGCGCGTCAGGATGGTGGCGCCGCGCGCCGCTGCGTCCACCGCATTGAGCACCACCAGCCGGGCGTCGTCCACCCAGCCATCGCTGTAGACAAAACCACGGGTGTACTGGGGCTTGAGCGGTGCGCCCACCGCATGGCGGCGCAAGTCCACCGTGGTGCTGGCCGGCAACCATTCCCGCTTGGCCAGGTGGTCGTAGAGGAACAGGCCGATGCGCACCATCCACACCGGCCGCATCGACGCGTCGTGCGGCATCACAAAGCGCAGCGGCCACATGATGTGTGGCGCGCTTTTCAGCAGCCGCTCACGCTCGGCCAGCGCCTTGCGCACCAGGCTGAATTCATAGTATTCAAGGTAGCGCAGGCCACCGTGCACCAGCTTGGTGGACGACGACGAGGTGTGCTGCGCCAGGTCGTCTTGCTCGCACAACACCACCGTCAGGCCCCGCCCGGCCAGGTCGCGTGCGATGCCGGCACCGTTGATACCGCCGCCCACCACCAGCACGTCGCAGGACTTGGGCACGGTAGCGGTCGGCGCCAATGTGGCGTCCGGGGATGGCTGGGTCAATCGGGTCTCCTCGACGCGGTCAGCGCCACCGCTGGGACATGGCACGGCGCTGGGGTCAGACGTTCGTTTTGTTTTCGGTTGCAACGAAATTGCTGTTCGATAAATCGCTGCAAGCTCGTTATTTGGTTCGCTTAAGTTCGTTTTTATCCCATCTGGCGGAATACCGCAAGCCGGGTTTCCCTGACTGCTGGCCAACCGGCATCGCTTACGCTCACAGGCAATACGCCGTGCTGCCTGCCCACAGGCCAGCCGCCCTCGACCCGCCCACCCCGCCCCCTGCTGTGAGCACACTGATCCCCAACCCGCGCCAGGCCGGCGTGCTGGCCACCGTGAACGAACTCGGCTCAGTCACCGTCGAAGCACTGGCCGAGCGCTTCGGCGTGACACTGCAAACGGTGCGGCGCGACGTCAAGCTGCTGTCGGGCGCCGGCCTGCTGGCGCGCTTCCACGGCGGCGTTCGGCTGCCGGCCAGCACGACAGAGAACATCGCCTACCGCGCGCGCCAGGCGCTCAACGACGACGCCAAGCGGCGCATCGCCCGCGCGGTAGCGCAGGCAGTACCCGACGGCTGCAGCCTGATCCTCAACATCGGCACCACCACCGAGGCCATCGCGCGCGAGCTGTTGCGCCACCGCGGGCTGCGGGTGATCACCAACAACTTGAACGTGGCGGCCATCCTGAGCGACCACCCGGACTGCGAGTTGATCGTGGCCGGCGGCCTGGTGCGTCAGCGCGACCGCGCCATCATTGGCGAGGCCACGGTCGAGTTCATCAGCCAGTTCCGGGTCGATATCGGCGTGATCGGCATCTCGGGCATCGAGGCCGACGGCACGCTGCGCGACTTTGACTACCGCGAGGTCAAGGTGGCGCAGGCCATCATCCGTGCCAGCCGCCAGGTCTGGTTGGCGGCCGACCACAGCAAGTTCAACCGCCCGGCGATGGTGGAGGTGGGCCGGCTCGACCAGATCGACACCCTGTTCACCGACAGCCCGCCGCCGGCGGCGTTCGGCGCGTTGCTGGCCGACGCCGGTGTAGCCTGCACCGTGGGGCACGGTGCCGACAACGCCGAGGCCCCAGCCAGCCGACCCGAACCAGGAGACTCCCGATGAGCTTCATCCTCGCCCTCGACCAGGGCACCTCCAGCTCGCGCAGCATCGTGTTTGACCAGGCCGGCCGCATCGTGGCGATGGCGCAGCGCGAGTTTCGCCAGATCTACCCGCAGCCCGGCTGGGTCGAGCACGACCCGGAAGAGCTCTGGCAAAGCCAGCTCGCCACCGCACAAGAGGCGATCGCCAAGGCCGGCTTGACGGCACGCGACATCAAAGCCATCGGCATCACCAACC
>JBKJKU010000099.1:0-13627 GCA_046597355.1 Aquabacterium sp. | reverse complement strand
AAAACATCACCGGCCGCATCATCGACATGATTGCGCCGATCGGCAAGGGCCAGCGCGGCCTGCTGGTGGCGTCGCCGAAGTCGGGCAAGTCGGTCATGCTGCAGCACATCGCGCATGCGATCACCGCCAATCATCCCGATGTCGTGCTGATCGTGCTGCTGATCGACGAGCGGCCCGAGGAAGTGACCGAAATGCAGCGCTCGGTGCGCGGCGAAGTGGTCGCCTCGACCTTCGACGAGCCGGCGACCCGGCACGTGCAGGTCGCCGAAATGGTCATCGAAAAAGCCAAGCGGCTGGTCGAGCACAAGAAAGACGTCGTGATCCTGCTCGATTCAATTACCCGGCTGGCGCGCGCGTACAACACCGTGGTCCCGGCCTCCGGCAAGGTTTTGACCGGCGGTGTGGACGCCAATGCCCTGCAGCGGCCCAAGCGCTTTTTTGGCGCGGCGCGCAATGTCGAGGAAGGCGGCTCGCTGACCATCATCGGCACCGCGCTGATCGACACCGGCTCGCGCATGGACGAGGTGATCTACGAGGAGTTCAAGGGCACCGGCAATTGCGAGATCCACCTGGACCGCCGCATGGCCGAAAAGCGTGTCTACCCGTCGATTCTGATCAACAAGAGCGGCACGCGGCGCGAAGAATTGCTGCTCAAGCCCGAGATCCTGCAAAAGACCTGGATCCTGCGCAAGCTGCTCTACAACATGGACGAGATCGAGGCGATGGAGTTCATGCTGGACAAGATGAAGTCGAGCAAGAACAACCTCGACTTCTTCGACATGATGCGGCGTGGCGGTTAATCCGGCACTTTGACGCTACAATCCTGGGTTTTGCGCTTGCGGCAAGTGCGTGGCAATCGTGCTGCGTGGCTCCCGACAGCAAGCTGCCGGCCAGAACGTTTCACCAACGCCTGCCAGCAAAACGCGCCACCAGACGGAAGGTCTCACCATGAAAACAGGCATTCACCCCAACTACCGCGACGTTTGCTTCGTGGACTTGTCCAACGGCTTCAAGTTCGTCACCCGCTCGACGGTGAACTCGAAGGAAATGACCACGATGGAAGACGGCCGCAGCCTGCCGCTGATCAAGCTGGAAACCACCAGCGAAACCCATCCGTTCTACACCGGCACGCAAAAGAGCATCGACAGCCTGGGCGGCCGGGTCGAGAAGTTCCGCAACAAGTTTGCCAGCCTCGGCATCAACAAGAAGGCTGCAGCGCCCGACGTTGCCGCACCTGCCGCCGAGTAACAAACGGCCGCGTCGCGCCGCCGGCGCAAGCGACCAAGGGCAGCCACGGCTGCCCTTTTTCATGCCCACTATCATCTGCCGGTGATACCTAACCCTGCCCTGGTGACCCAAGCAGCGGCGCAGCGCCTGCCCCGGCTGGCGCTGCTGCTGTTTTGCGCCGCCTACGTGCTGCCGGGTGTGATCGGCCGTGATCCCTGGCGGGGTGCCGACCTCAACGCCTTTGGCCAGATGCTGGCGATTGCCGAGGGCCGGGCGCCCTGGCTGGCGCCGGCGCTGGGCGGCGTAGCAACCGATTCGGCATTGCTGCCGCACTGGATAGGCGCAGCGGCGATCATGGCCACCCGCGGCCTGCTGGACCCCGCGCTGGCCGCCCGCCTGCCGTTCGCGCTGCTGCTGACACTGACGCTGGTCGCCGTGTGGTACGCCACCTTCCACCTCGCCCGCAGCGACGCCGCCCAGCCTTTGCCGCTGGCGTTTGGCGGAGAAGCCACGCCGGTGGACTACGCCAGGGCGATTGCCGACGGCGCACTGTTGGCCGTGATCGCCACGCTGGGCCTGCTGCAGCTGGGGCACGAGACCACGCCCGAGCTGGCGCAGTTGGCGGCGCTGGCAGGTCTGCAGTGGGCGGCGGCGGCGGCCAGCCAGCGCAGCGGGCCAGCGAGGATCGGCGTCTTGCTGTCCTTGCCGCTGCTGGCCGCCTGTGGTGCACCGGCGATGGCGCTGGCGTGGGGCGTGCTGGGCCTGGCGCTGTGTCTGCGCAGCAACAAGCCCGAATTGAAAGGGCTTGCCCCTTGGCTGGCTGCGGCAACCTTGGCTGCGGCCGGGCTGGCCTGGGCCACCGGTAGCTGGGCCTGGCGCCTGGCGCACAGCCTGGACATCACCGCGCTGGGCCGGCTGTGGCTGTGGTTTTTATGGCCGGCCTGGCCAATGGCCCTGTGGACAGTGTGGTGCTGGCGCCGCCAACTGGGCCAGCGACACCTGGCAATTCCGCTGCTGGGGCTGGCGGTATCACTGGTGGCCAGCGTGGCGATGGGCGGGTCCGACCGTGCACTGATGCTGGGCGTGCCGGGTGTCGCCGTGCTGGCCGGGTTTGCGCTGCCAACCTTGCGGCGCGGCGCCACTGCAGCAATCGACTGGTTTTCGGTCTTTTTCTTCACCCTGTGCGCCCTGATCGTCTGGGTGTTTTATGGCGCGATGCAGACCGGTGAGCCCGCTGCCGCGTTGGCCACGGTGCAGCGTCTGGCCCCCGGTTTCCGGCAAATCCTGTCACCACTGGAACTCGGCCTGGCCGTAGCCGCCACGCTGGCCTGGGCGGGTCTGGTGCGATGGCGCACGCGGCGCCACCGGCCGGTGATCTGGAAAAGCCTGGTGTTGCCGGCGGGTGGTGTGGCCTTGAGCTGGCTGCTGCTGATGACACTGTGGTTGCCCTTGCTGGACTATGCCCGCAGCAACCGCCCACTGGCCGAGCGCTTGGCGCGCCACCTGCCGGCCCAAGCCTGCGTGGCCGCGCCCGAGGCGCCGTGGTCGCTGGTGGCGGCGCTGGAGTTTCATGCCAGACGCCAGGTCGACGCCCATGCCCAGGCGGCGACCGGGGACTGCCGGTTTCTGGTGCAAGTTTTCACCGAGCGCGGGCCGGGCGCGGCCCGCAGCGCGGCCACCGCCATCACGTTGAGGCAACTGGGCTGGACCGAGCTGGCGCGTGAGCGCGGGCCCACCGAGCGCAGTGAGGTGGTGGTGGTCTACGTGCGCATCGCACCCGCGACCGCGCTGGCCAGCGCGGCTTAGGCGCCCAGGCGGCCCAGGCTGCTCAGGCTGCTTCGGCCTGGTGCGCCCGGGCCCGCACCCGGCCGGCCGGCAGCAGCAGCCGGAACCGCGAGCCATGGCCCGGCTCGCTGTCGATTTCCAGCGCGCCGCCGTGGCGCTGAACCACATGCTTGACGATGGCCAGTCCCAGACCGGTACCGCCGGTATCGCGCGACCGGCTGCCGTCGACCCGGTAGAAGCGCTCGGTCAAGCGCGGCAGGTGCTCACGCGCGATACCCAGCCCGCTGTCACGCACCTCGATTTCAGCACTGCCATCGGACTTGACCGCACAAGTGATCTCGATAAGCCCGCCAGCTGGGGTGTAACGCACGGCGTTGATGACCAGATTGGTCACTGCGCTGACGAGTTCGGCCTCGCGTCCCGCCAGTTCGATCTCGGGCGGATCGGCCAGCCGGATCTGGTGGCGTCCGGCCGACAGCGTCATCCCGTCATGCAACACCTGCTGCAGCAAAGGTGCTACGGCCACCCAGCGGTCCGCAGGTGGCCTGGGGCTGCCTTCAAGCTGGGCCAGCGACAGCAGGTCGGACACCAGCAGTTGCATGCGGTCGGTTTGCTGCGCCATCAGCTTGAGCACCCGCACCCGCTCGGCCTCGGTCAGCGGCAGGCTGGCCATGGTTTCTACAAAACCGGCCAGCACCGTCAGCGGGGTGCGGATTTCGTGCGACACGTTGGCGACGAAGTCTCGCCGCATCGCGTCGGACCGCATGCGCTCGGTCACGTCCTGCGAGATAACCAGCTTCTGGCTGTCGCCATAACCACGCACCACCACCTGCAGGCTGCCCTGGCCACCCGGGGCCACAAACGTCACCGGCTCGCGCCACACGCCTTCCTGCAGGTAAGCCACGAAGGCTGGCATGCGCACCAGGTTGGTGATCGGCTGCAGCAGATCGCGCCGCGCGTCCAGACCCAGGTGGTCAGCGGCTACCGCGCTGCACCAGACGATCTGGTCCTTGTCGTCGAGCAGCAGCACGCCGTTGGGCGAGGCTTCGATCGCTGCGAGAAACTCCTCCAGCCGCAGCCGCTCCTGCACCAAGGCCTGTTCTCTAGCGCGCAGCGAGCGCTCCACCCGGTACCCCACCTCGCCCCAGAAGCCGGTGTTGGGGGGCGCGTCGCTGCTCATATCCCCACGCAACCAGCGCATCAGGCGTGCCGCACGCAGCACATCCAGCACCACCGCCAGCGCCAGTGCTGCGGCGGCACCCAAGGCGGCGCCGGTCTCCGGGTGGCTCAACGCAGCGCCTGCGACGTGACCCAGGCTACCGCCCAAGGCAAGGGCCAGGAGGGTGGCCAGCAAACGCGGCAAAAACCAAACCATCGTGCGCGGCGGTCAGGTTGGCGCGGACTCGACGCTCAAGCCGGCACAGCGCTGGTGTGCTGCGTGAGGCGGTAACCCGCGCCGCGCACAGTTTCGATAATGCTGGCACAGTGCGCCGGCGCCAGGGCCTCACGCAGCCGCTTGACATGCACATCGACGGTTCGCTCTTCGATGAACACATGGTCGCCCCAGACCCGGTCCAGCAACTGGGCGCGGCTGTGCACCCGCTCCGGATGGGTCATGAAAAAGTGCAGCAGCCGGAATTCGGTCGGACCCAGCTTCAAATCGATCTCGCCCTGGGCCGAAACACGGCTGACCCGGCGGGTGGACGGGTCGATGCGCAGGCCGGCCACATCGACCACGTCCTCCAGCGCCTCAGGCGCCTTGCGCCGCAACACGGCGCGGATGCGGGCCATCAGCTCATTGGTCGAAAACGGCTTGGTGAGGTAGTCGTCTGCCCCGGCGTCCAGCGCGGCGACCTTGTCAGCCTCCTCGCCGCGGGCGGTCAGCATGATGATCGGCAACTCGCGGGTGCGGGCGTTTGCGCGCCACTGGCGGGCCAATGCCAAGCCGGATTGGCCAGGCAGCATCCAGTCGAGCACCACCAGATCCGGCAGTTTGGCATCGATCTCATGGCGCGCGGCTTCGGCGGTTGGCGCGATGACCACCTGGTGTCCCGCATGACGCAGGTTGATCGAGATCAGCTCGGCAATCGCCGGCTCGTCCTCTACCACCACTATCTGGCTCATTGAATGGGGCTCCGGTTTGGGGTTTGAGGCTCAGCGAACCAGGTGCGCGACCATGTCCACAGCGTTGTGGCGCACATCGGTGCCCTTGACGATGTAGATGATCTGCTCGGCCAGGTTCTTGGCGTGGTCGCCCACACGTTCGATCGCCTTGGCGACAAACACCAGGTCGATGGCCGACGAAATGGTGCGCGGGTCTTCCATCATGTAGGTGATCAGCTTGCGCATCAGGCCGTCGAACTCCTGGTCGATCTGATCGTCATGTCGCAATACATCCACCGCCGCCTCGACATCAAGCCGGGCAAAGGCGTCCAGCGCCTTGCGCAACTGTTTGGTGGCCAGCTCCGACTCATAAGACAGATCCGCCACCGGCAACCGCAGCCGGCTGGACATGCCCGAGTTGAGGAGGCGCTGCACCGTGCGTGCAATGCGTGCGGCCTCATCGCCGATGCGCTCCAGGTTGGCGATCGTCTTGGACACCGCGATCAGCAGCCGAAGGTCACGTGCGGTGGGCTGGCGGCGGGCAATGATGGACGACAGATCGTGGTCGATCTCGATCTCCATCATGTTGACCCGCTCTTCGTCCTTGAGCACCTGGGTGGCGATCTCGGCGTCGAAGGTGGACAGCGCAAACACCGCCTGCGCCACCTGAACCTCGACCAGGCCGCCCATCTCGAGCACACGGGTGGAGATGCCTGAGAGTTCGTTGTCGAACTGGGTCGAAAGATGCTTGTCGGTCATGCTGTGCTTTCCGTTGATCAACCAAACCGGCCGGTGATGTAGTCCTCGGTGTCCTTGCGCTTGGGCTTGGTGAAAACCTCGGACGTCGGTCCGAACTCGATCAGGTCACCCAGGTACATGTAGGCCGTGAAGTCCGAGCAGCGCGCCGCCTGCTGCATGTTGTGGGTGACGATCAACACGGTGTAGTCGGCTTTCAGCTCGTGGATCAGCTCCTCGATCTTGCCGGTGGAGATCGGGTCCAGCGCCGAGCAGGGCTCGTCAAGCAGCAGCACCTCGGGCTTGATCGCGATGCCGCGGGCGATGCACAGCCGCTGCTGCTGGCCACCCGACAGCCCCGAGCCGCTCTGGTCGAGCTTGTCCTTGACCTCGGTCCACAGTGCGGCCTTGCGCAGCGCCCACTCCACACGCTCGTCCATCTCGGCGCGCGGCAGGCTCTCGAACAGCTTCACGCCGAAGGCAATGTTGTCGTAGATCGACATCGGGAACGGCGTGGGCTTCTGGAACACCATGCCGATCTTGGCGCGGATCAGGCTGACGTCGAGCTTCTTGTTGAGGATGTTCTCGCCATCGAGCAAGATCTCGCCCTCGGCGCGCTGCTCGGGGTACAGCTCGAACATGCGGTTGAACGTGCGCAGCAGCGTGCTCTTGCCACAGCCCGACGGGCCGATGAACGCCGTGACCTTGTTGGCCTGTAGCTCCAGACTGATTTTTTTCAGCGCGTGAAAGCCACCGTAATAGAAATTGAGGTCTCGCACCGAGATCTTGGATTTCTCTTTGACGGTGTTGTCGACGCGGGTGTCCATGCTGAGGTCCTCGAGAATCAATGCTTGTTGCGGAAGAAAACACGCGCCGCGATGTTGAGCGCCAGCACCCCCACCGTGATCAGGAACACGCCCGCCCAGGCCAGTTTTTGCCAGTTTTCATACGGGCTCATCGCAAATTTGAAGATCGTCACCGGCAGGCTGGCCATCGGCTTGCTCAGATCGCTGGTCCAGAACTGGTTGGACAGCGCCGTAAACAGCAGCGGCGCGGTCTCACCCGAAATGCGTGCAATCGCCAGCAGCACGCCAGTGATCACCCCAGCCCGTGCCGCTTTCAACGTGACCGACGAGATCACGATCCACTTGGGCGTGCCCAACGCATAGGCCGCCTCGCGCAGCGCATTGGGGATCAAGCTGAGCATGTTCTCCGTGGTGCGGATGACCACCGGGATCACGATCAGGGCGAGCGCCAGTACCCCGGCAAAGCCCGAAAAACTCTTGAGCTGCGCCACCACTACCGAGTAGATGAACAGGCCGATGACGATTGAGGGCGCCGACAGCAGGATGTCGTTGATGAATCGGGTGACCGAGCCCAACCAGGTTTTCTGGCCGTATTCCGCCAGGTAGATGCCGGCCATCACACCAATCGGCGTGCCCAGCAGCGTGGCCAGACCGGCCATCACCACCGAGCCGAAAATCGCATTGGCCAAACCGCCGGTGTCCGCCTGCGGTGGCGGCGTCATTTCGGTGAAGACGGCCAAGTTCAATCCTCCCAGGCCAAGCCTGAAGGTCTCGAACAAGATCCACAGCAACCAGAACAGGCCAAAGGCCATTGCGGCGATCGCCAGCGTCAGCGCGATCACATTGGTGCGCTTGCGGCTGCGGTGCTTGGCCAGGCGGCCCGCCTGCTGCGCCGGGGTGAAGGCGTGCAGGGTGGTGCTCATGTCCGCACCCCTTCGCCCTTGCGCAACTGCGAAAGCAGCAGCTTGGACAAGGCCAGCACCACGAAGGTGATGAAAAACAGTACCAGACCCAGGTAGATCAGCGAGGCCTGGTGCAGTCCCTCGCCGGCCTCGGCAAATTCATTGGCCAGGGCCGAGGTGATGCTGTTGGCCGCTTCGAACAGCGACAGCGAGTCGAGCTGGTTGAAGTTGCCGATCACAAACGTGACCGCCATCGTCTCGCCCAATGCCCGGCCCAGCCCCAGCATGATGCCGCCAACCACACCGGCCTTGGTGTAGGGCAGCACCACCCGCGAAACCACCTCCCAGGTGGTAGCGCCCAGACCGTAGGCCGACTCCTTGAGCATTGGCGGCGTTACCTCGAACACATCCCGCATCACCGAAGCGATGAACGGAATCACCATGATCGCCAGAATGATGCCGGCCGACAGCAGGCCGATGCCCACCGGCGCACCGGAGACCAGCGAGCCGAGCACCGGCACACCCTTGAACACCGATTGCAGCGGTTGCTGCACATAGGTGGCCAGAATCGGGCTGAACACCAGCAGGCCCCACATGCCGTAGACGATGGACGGCACCGCCGCCAGCAACTCAACCGCAATGCCGAGTGGCCGCTTGAGCCAGGCCGGCGACATCTCAGTCAAGAAGATGGCAATGCCAAAGCTCACCGGCACCGCAATCAGCAGCGCGATGAGCGAGGTCATCACCGTGCCGTAGATCATCACCAGGCCGCCAAACTTCTCCTTGACCGGGTCCCATTCGGTCGACCACAAGAAACCCAGGCCAAACTGCTTGATCGCCGGCGCTGCGCCGATCAACAGCGAGATGATGATGCCCACCAGCAGTGACAGCGTGAGCCAGGCCGCACCATGGGCCAGCACGGAGAACAGCTTGTCGGCCCAGGGCGCCACACGCCGCCGCTCGGGCGGACGCTGGCCGGGGGTGACACGGTCCGACATCGGGTAGGGGCTGGCTGGAAGGGTTGCGGCCAAGGGGCCTCCGCTGGGCTGGATGGGCGGCTGGGTGGGTGGCTGGGTGAACAGCAGGACAGGCAAGCCAAACGCCGTCAACCGTGCCCCGTCAAATCACTTGTAGGCAATGGCCTTGCCGGCCGCATCCTTGATGTTCGCCGTCCAGTGCTTGCGCACCAGATCTTTGACAGCAGCAGGCAGCGGGACATAGTCCAGATCGTCAGCGGTCTTGTCACCGTTGACATAGGCCCACTCAAAGAACTTCAGTGCGTTGCTGGCGTTGGCCGGCTTGTCCTGCGCCTTGTGCATCAGGATGTAGGTCGGGTTGCTGATCGGCCAGGCTTCCTTGCCGGGCTGGTCGGTGGTGACCTGGTAGAAAGTCTTGGTCCAGTCGGCGCCGGCCGCGGCGGCCTTGAAAGCATCGTCGCTGGGCTTGACGAACTGGCCGTCCTTGTTCTTCAACAGCGTGTACGTCATCTTGTTCTGCTTGACGTAGGCGTACTCCAGATACCCGATCGAGTTGGGCAGGCGCTGCACAAAAGCGGCCACGCCTTCGTTGCCTTTGCCACCGGCGCCGATCGGCCAGTTCACAGCAGTGCCCTCACCGACCTTGGCCTTCCACTCGGCGTTGACCTTGGACAGGTAGTTGGTGAAGATGAAGCTGGTGCCGGAGCCGTCGGCACGGCGCACCACGGCAATGTCGGCCGCCGGCAGCGGCACGCCGGGGTTCAGTGCGGTGAGTGCCGCATCGTTCCATTTCGTGATCTTGCCCAGGAAGATGTCGCCCAGCGCGGCGCCGGTCAGCTTGATCTGGCCGGGGGTGATGCCCGCGATGTTGACCACCGGCACCACGCCACCGATGACCGTCGGGAATTGGATCAGGCCGTCCTTGGCCAGATCTTCGTCGGTCAGCGGCATGTCGGATGCGCCAAAGTCGACGGTCTTGGACTTGATCTGCTTGATGCCAGCGCCCGAGCCGACGGACTGGTAGTTGATGCGCACACCGGTGGCCTTGTTGTAGGCATCGGCCCACTTGGCATACATCGGCGCCGGGAAGGTGGCGCCCGCGCCGGTCACATCCTGGGCCAAAGCCAGCGCGGGGACCAAAGCAGAAGCCACCAGGGCGGTACGGAAAAGAATCGAAGTCATGGGCAAGATCTTTCAGCGTTGGGAGGGCAGTCAATCACCACAACCAGACTGTAGGCAGCCAATATGACAGCTGCGTGAACGGCTGTCATATTTCAAATTCAAGTCATTGCAGTGTCACAGATGGCGCCTGGCGCCGACACAAACGTCTGCCATGCCGGTTGGCCATCTTGCAGCTGAACCCACGCTTTGGACGATCAGCAAACCAGGGCTGCAGCCGCCAGCCGCTGCGCCAGCCGCAGACCTTGCGCGTCATCACGCGCCTCGACCATCACCCGCAACACCGGCTCGGTGCCCGACGCGCGGATCAGCACCCGACCCAAACCGACCAACTCAGCCTCGACCGCTGCGGTCTCCGCCGTCAGGTGGGCATTTTGCTGCCAGGTCTTCAGGTGGCCCAGGCTGGGCAGGCGCACATTGAGCAGCGTCTGCGGAAACAGGGTGACACCGGCCAGCATGTCGGCCAGTGAGGCCCGGGCGCGTTGGGTGGCCTGCAGCACCTGCAGCGCACTGACGATGCCGTCGCCGGTGGTGTGCTTGTCGAGCGCCAGCAAATGGCCGGACCCCTCACCGCCCAGCAACCAGCCGCGTGCGGCCAGTTCCTCCAGCACATAGCGGTCGCCCACCTTGGCACGCACCAGATCGATGCCCTGCGCCTTGAGCGCCAGCTCTACGGCCATATTGGTCATCAGGGTGCCCACTGCGCCGGTGATCGCCTGGCCCTGGGCCAATCGGTCCATCACCATCGCATACAACAGCTCGTCGCCATTGAACAGCCGGCCGTTGCGATCGACCAGCTGCAGCCGGTCGGCATCGCCGTCCAGCGCGACGCCGTAATCGGCACCATGCTGGGCTACGGCCGCCACCAGCGCCTGCGGCGAGGTGGCGCCAAACCCGGCATTGATGTTGATGCCATCGGGCTGGCAACCAATCGCAACCACCTCGGCACCCAGTTCGTGGAACACCTCGGGAGCGACGTGGTACGCCGCGCCGTGGGCGGCGTCCACCACCACCTTCAAGCCGCGCAGCGACATGTCCTTGTCAACCGTGCTCTTGCAGAACTCGATGTAACGACCGCGGGCGTCATCGAGCCTGCGCGCCTTGCCCAGCGTGGCGGAGTCGACCCACTGCGGGGCTTCGGCCAGGGCGGCTTCTACCGCGGCCTCCCAGTCGTCGGGCAGTTTTTCGCCTTTGGCCGAAAAGAACTTGACCCCGTTGTCCGGGTAGGCGTTGTGCGACGCGCTGATCACCACACCCAGATCCAGGCGCAGCGCCCGGGTCAGGTAGGCCACGCCCGGCGTAGGCAGCGGGCCGGTGAGCAAGGTGTCGACCCCGGCTGACGACAGGCCGGCCTCCAGCGAGGACTCGATCATGTAGCCCGAGATGCGGGTGTCCTTGCCGATCAGCACAGTCGGGCGCTTGCCGCTGCGGCGCAGCACCCGGCCCACGGCATGGCCCAGTCGCAGCATGAAGTCGGGCGTGATCGGCGCCTGCCCCACGGTGCCGCGAATGCCATCGGTGCCGAAATATTGTCGGGTCATGGTGTCGGAATCCCTGTGTACAGCCGGCCATTGTCGTGCGGCAGCAGGCCCGCGGCGGCCCAGACCTTGAGCGCATCCACCGTGGCTGCCACATCGTGCACACGCAGCACCTGGCCGCCGCGCTGCACACAGGCCAGGGCAGCGGCCACACTGGCCACCTGGCGGTCGCCCACCGCCCGGCCCGTCAGCAAGCCCAGGGTGGATTTTCTCGACCACCCCAGCAGCAGTGGCCTGCCCAGCGCCAGCAAATCGGCCTGCCGCTGCAGCAAGGCCCAGTTGTGTGCGGGCGTCTTGCCAAAGCCGATGCCCGGGTCCAGCGTGATGCGGTCGGGCGACACCCCGGCCGCCTGCACCTGCGCCAGCCGCCGATCCAGCCAGGCCACGACCTCGGTCACCACGTCGTCTCCTGCGTAGGCCGGCGCCTGCTGCATCGTGTCCGGCTCACCCGGCATGTGCATCAGGCACACACCACAACGCGCATGGGCGGCAACTGTGGCCAAGGCACCGGGCCGGCGCAACGCGCGCACGTCGTTGACGATGTCAACACCCAACGCCAACGCCAGCGCGATGATTTCTGGCCGGCTGGTGTCCACCGACACGGGCACGCCCAGGGTCACGGCATGGCGCAGCACCGGCAGAACCCGCGCAGTTTCTTCGGCCAGATCGGGCTGGCTGGCACCGGGCCGGGTGGATTCACCGCCGATATCGAGCATGTCCGCGCCCTCGCGCAGCAGGCGCTCGCAGTGCGCCATCGCAGCGCTGGCCTGTGCATGCTGACCAGCGTCCGAGAACGAATCGGGCGTCGCATTGACGATGCCCATCACCTTGGGACGGCTCAGATCGATCAGAAATCGGGTGGTCTGCCAGAGCATGGGCTGTACGGACTGCGTCAGGTCATCATGAAAACGGGGCCTGAAGGCCCCGCTGGGTGAAGCTTTTAGCGCTTGGTAAAGCGATCAGACCACCGTGACCGGCTCACCATCGGTGCTGACCGCACCGCCACCACCCGAGGTGCCGGACGACGGCCCGGAGCCGCGGGTGCGGTCATTGGGTGTCCAGTCCTTGGGCGGGCGCGGAGGCTTGCCCGTCATGATGTCCTCGATCTGCTCGGCATCGATGGTCTCCCACTCGAGCAGTGCCTTGGCCATGATGTGCATCTTGTCCTGGTTGTCCTCAATGTGCTTTCGCGCGATGGCGTATTGCTCGTCGATGATGCGGCGGATCACCAGATCGACCTTGCGCATCGTCTCCTCGGACATGCTGGTGGTCTTGGTCACCGATCGTCCGAGGAAGACCTCGCCCTCGTTTTCGGCGTAGACCATCGGGCCCAGTTCATCGGTCATGCCGTAGCGGGTGACCATGTCGCGGGCGATCGCGGTGGCACGCTCGAAGTCATTGGACGCGCCGGTGGTCATCTGATGCATGAACACTTCTTCGGCGATACGCCCGCCAAACAGCACCGAGATGGTCGAGAGCATGCGCTCCTTGTCCAGGCTGTAACGGTCGGTTTCAGGCAACTGCATCGTCACACCCAACGCACGGCCACGCGGGATCACCGTGACCTTGTGTACCGGGTCGGTTTTGGGCATCAGGCGTGCCACCAACGCGTGCCCAGCCTCGTGGTAAGCGGTGTTGCGGCGCTCTTCCTCGGGCATGACCATGCTCTTGCGCTCAGGGCCCATCATGATCTTGTCCTTGGCCTTCTCGAAGTCGACCATCTCGACCACCCGCGCGCTGCGACGGGCTGCGAACAAGGCCGATTCGTTGACCAGGTTGGCCAGATCGGCGCCCGAGAAACCCGGCGTGCCGCGCGCCAGGATGTCGGCACGGATGTCCTGGCCAATCGGCACCTTGCGCATGTGCACATTCAATATCTGCTCACGGCCCCGCACATCGGGCAGCGTGACGTAAACCTGGCGGTCGAAACGGCCCGGGCGCAGCAGCGCCGGATCCAGGATGTCGGGCCGGTTGGTGGCCGCCATCACGATCACGCCGACGTTGGTCTCGAAGCCGTCCATCTCGACGAGCATCTGGTTGAGGGTTTGCTCGCGCTCGTCATTGCCGCCGCCCAGGCCCGCACCGCGGTGCCGGCCCACCGCATCGATTTCGTCGATGAAGATGATGCAAGGCGCGCTCTTCTTGGCCTGCTCAAACATGTCGCGCACCCGTGCCGCGCCCACGCCGACGAACATTTCGACAAAGTCCGAACCCGAGATACTGAAAAACGGCACCTTGGCCTCGCCGGCGATGGCCTTGGCCAACAACGTCTTGCCGGTGCCCGGAGGACCAACCAGCAACACACCGCGCGGGATGCGTCCACCCAGTTTCTGGAACTTCTGCGGATCTTTCAGGAAGTCGACCAACTCCTTGAC
>JBKJKU010000020.1:0-3176 GCA_046597355.1 Aquabacterium sp. | reverse complement strand
ATGAACCCGCTGACCCACCAATTGCAGCAAAACATTTACATGGCCTCCTACAACGCCTTCCCGAAACAGGAGGACGATATCTTCCGCATCCTCGGGCGCCTGCGACCCGATGAAGTGGAGGACAAGGACAGCCTGCAGCTGTGCAAGCTGGAGTCGTACGCACAGACTCCGACCTACGAGCCCTGAACCACGTCCCAAGACCACAGCCACCCAACCGAAAATACCTTCATGGACTTCATCTTTCAAATTCTTCCGCACCTCGTGAATGGGGTCTCGTTGGGCCTGTTGTTTGCGCTCATCGCTCTGGGTTTCATGCTGATTGTGGGCGTGATGGAAACCATCAACCTGGCCCACGGGTCGCTATTTGCACTGGGCATGTACTTCGCTCTGTTTTTGGTGGCGCCGCGCTTGGGCATGTTTCCGGAGATGCAGGCCTGGTACATGTCTTTTCCGATTGAAACCCGCTACCTGATCGCCCTGATTCTGGCGCCGGTGTTTGTCGGCATGTTCGGCATGTTGCTGGAGCTGTGCATGCGGCGCACCTATGGCCGTGACCCGCTCTACGGCCTGCTGCTGACCTTTGGCGCTGCGCTGGTGATCGAGGAAAGCATCCGCGTGATCTGGGGTTCGTCCGAGCAGCAGATTGCCTTGCCGCCTGCGATCTCTGGCGCTTTCCTGCTGGGCGACCTGGTGTATTCGAAGTACCGATTTTTCGCTAGCGGCTTTGCCATTCTGATGATTTTGCTGCTGTGGGCTTTCTTGCAAAAGACGCCTTACGGCGCGATCATCAAGGCTGGCGCACACGATAGTGAAATGGTGCGTGCACTGGGCATCAACCTGTCGCGACTGCGCCTGTTTGTCTTCGGTCTTGGTGTGGCGCTGGCGGCGATTGCCGGCGTGGTGATGGCGCCCATCTGGGGCATTCGGCCGCACGTCGGTGTTGACGCTGTTGTCCCGGCCTTTCTCATCATCGTGCTGGGTGGCGTGGGTTCGCTTTGGGGCGCGGTGATTGCCGGGCTCATGGTCGGCATGGTGGTGGGGCTGACCGGCTCTTACGCTTCCGAGTGGTCCCTGATGTCGATGTATTTGTTGTTCATTGCAGTGGTGACTTTTCGCTCACGCGGTCTGTTTGGAAAAAAGAGCGTACTAGACGTTTAGACAACGCTCCCCCCGCCTCGGCTCACTTCGTGTAGCCGGACCCCCCCTCAAGGGGCACCATCTGCAGCCCGGCAAAGCCGGTTCTGCGATGGTCCTGAATTTAGAAGAACGGTGATGCCAATGAAACCTCTTAAAGACAAAGTAGCCTTGGTCACTGGCGCAGCCGGCACCATGGGGCTGGCCGCTACGCGCGTCTTGCTCGAAGACGGCTGCAAGGTCGCCATGGTGGACTTCAATCAGCAGCGCAATGAGGCACTGGCCGCCGAGCTGGGCCCCAACGCGCAGGCCTTCTCGTTTGACATCAGCGACGTTGACGCCGTGCGAAGCGGCTACGGGCACATCGCCCGAGCGCTCGGGCCGGTAGACATTCTGGTCAACAACGCAGGCATTCTTTCCAACAACAAAGTGGAAGCGACCGATGCTGCTGAATGGCGCCGCGTGATGGGGGCCAACCTGGATGGTGCGTTTTACCTGGCGCAGCAGGTGGTGCCGGGCATGAAGGCGCGGCGTTATGGCCGCATCATCAACACCAGCTCACTCGCCGCCAAAACCGGCGGCCTGACGGCGGGTACAGCGTATTCGGTTTCTAAAGGCGCCATGAGCGCGCTGACGTTTTCCCTGGCGCGCGAGCTGGCTTCGTTTGGCGTCACCGCCAACGCCATCGCACCCGCCTATGTCAAGACACCCATGATTACCGAGCAGCTCAACGAAGAGCAGCGCCAAAAACTGCTCAGGGACATTCCCGTCGGACGCTTTTGCGAGCCGGAAGAGTTTGCCCACGTGGTCCGCTTTCTGGCGTCACCTTTGGCGGGCTTCATCACCGGTGAGATCATTGACCTCAACGGCGGCCTGCTGATGGACTGAGCGGCCGGGCGGGGAAAGCCCTCGCGCAGCAAATTCATATGAACGCACAATTCAAGTACCCATGAGCATCACACCACGCATCGATTTCACCGCCGCCCTCACAGGCCTTTTTGACCTGCGTGGCAAAACCGCCTACGTCCCGGGCGGCTACGGCGGCATTGGCGAGGCTATTGCCTGGGCGCTTGCTATTGCCGGCGCGCGGGTGGCGGTGTCAGGCCGTGATGAAAGCAAGGCCCAGGAAGTGGCCGCTGCCCTGCGCGCCGCAGGGCACGAAGCCCTGGGCTTGGCCATGGATGCGCATTCGGTGCCGCAGATGCAGGCCTCCATAGACGCGGTGACCAGTCACTTTGGCAGCTTCGACATCCTTGTCAACTGCGTGGGCATGCAGCGCGAGCAGGCCTTGCTTGAGGTGACCGAGGAAGTCTTTGACGAGGTGATCCAGGTCAATCTCAAGGCAGCCATGTTTCTGGCCCAAGCCGCTGCCAAAAAGCAGATTGAAGGCGGACGCGGCGGCGCGCAGGTACATCTGCTGTCGGTGCGGGCGCAGCTCGGTTTGCGCGGGCGCGGCTACTCGGCCTACTGCAGCAGCAAGGGCGGCCTGGTCATGATGATTCGCCAGCATGCGAGTGAGCTCGCAGTGCACGGCATCACTGTCAACGGCATTGCGCCTACGGTAGTCAAAACAGAAATGGCGCGCCATTGGCTGGAAAACCCGGACACCCGCAAACAGGTGCTGGACCGTATTCCTCTGGGCCGCGTGGCGGACCCTCAGGATGTGGCGGGCGCTGCTGTGTTCTTCGCTGCGCCGGCAGCGTCCTTCATCACCGGTCAGGTGTTGTATCTGGATGGGGGCATCACTGCGTCGCAGTGAAGCGCATACGTGCGGCCTATGTACCTTGTTTGCGGTTGACCAGCACAATACCGGCGGCCACCAGAACAAGTGCTGCGATCAGACTGGGCGTGACTGTTTCGTTGAGCCACAAGGCACCAAACAGCAATGCAAACAGCGGAGTCAAAAACACGAACACTGAAATTTGCGTGGTCGGGTAGTGCCCCAGCATCCACATCCACGCCAGGTAACTGGCAAATGCACCCACCACGGTCTGCAGCAGCAGGGAGGTGATGGCGAATGAGCTAAAGGTCCAGGTCCATTG
>JBKJKU010000390.1:0-2917 GCA_046597355.1 Aquabacterium sp. | reverse complement strand
CCGGACGCCTTGTCGATTTCATCGATCGTGACGACTGGGTTCGAGCTTTCGCCATGCAAAAGCGTCTCGAAGACCTTGCCTGGCTTGGCTCCGTGCCAAGTGGATGCTGCACCGCCAACAACCCAGCCTGCGGTTGTCTGCGACAGGCTGATCGTGACGCTAGAGGTACTCAGCATGGCGGCAAGGCCACGCGCAAAGCGGGTTTTACCTACCCCCGGGTCCCCAACGAGAAGTATTGGCGTTAGCTCCAAGGGGTCGTCTGTATCGCAGACGAGTGCAACCTCACGCAAGACCTCGTCGATGACATCCGAAAAGTTCGGGGCCTGCGCTCTCAACTCGCTGGCATCGGGTACTGAGGCCGGCTTGCTGACAAAGCGCTCGCCCCCTCGATGGATCATCTTCTCGTAGAGCCTAGCCAAGGCACGCGACTCCTCGGGAAGTTGCTCAAGCGCCCGTTCGACCACGGAGGTGTCGTAGATCTGGTGAAACGCTGCAAGCGCTAAGGACATGGCAACCTCGAAAAGTTAGGCCGGGTATGCCGACAGTGATGCCTGCCAGCCGCCCCATGTTTCAGTCATCTTGGTTGGCATACCATATGCGGGTATGCCGACGTATTTCTCACCGGACTTCCATAGGTAGTCAGTGCATTTCGGTACAGTCGGCATACTGTCCCGTTGGCATTATCACCGGGTTGGCGTACTGGCCGTCCACCAGGGTCTCGAACACCTTGCCGGGGCGCGCACCCTTCCACTGGCTGGACGCGCCCGACAGCACCCAGCCCGCGGTCAGCGAGCTCATCGAGATGAAGCCCATGCCGGTGCCCAACAGGCGCGCCACCTCGCGCGCAAAGTGGGTCTTGCCCACGCCGGGCGGGCCCAGCAGCAGCATCGGCGTGATCTCCAGCGCGTCGCGGCTGTCGTGGCACAGCGCCAACTGGCGCCGGATGTCGTCCAGCGCTTCATGGAAGTTCGGCATCTCGTCGTACAAGTGGTTCATCGCCGGCAGCCCGCTGGGCTTGACCTGGAACCGGTCCGGGCCTTTTTCCAGCATGCGCTCGTAGGTGTTGCGCAGGTTGTCGTGCTCTTTGGGCGGCAGCTTGGTGAGCAGCCGCTCCACCTCGTCGCAGCGGTAGACGCTGCGCATCTGCGCCACGGAAAACGGTGCGCGGGGCTGCGCGGGTACCAGATCGGTCGATGAGCGGGTCATGCACGCACCTCCAAAGTCCACCATCCGCATTGCAGCAACATCGGCGGCCGGCCATGCGGCGAAAACACCGCAGATCCTGCCCCTGTTGACCTCTTGAACCGCCGCCGCTGCCGCGCCCGTGTTGCTGACCGAAATACTAGCAAGTGCCGGGCCGGACCGACCCCGCCCGACTGCGGGGGGGGCAGGGTGATGCGGCGTACCGGAGTGACGGCCGCTACTTGACCCAGGTGTTGAGCTGGATGATCGGCAGCAGCACGGCCAGCACGATCAGCATCACCACGCCCCCCATGGCCACGATCAGCAGCGGCTCCAGGATGGTGGCCAGCGCCATCGCCCGGCGCTGCACCTCACCGTTGAGCTGCTTGGCCGCCCGGTCCAGCATCTGCGGCAGCTGGCCGGTTTGCTCGCCCAGCCGGGCAAACATCGCCAGCAAGCCGGGAAAGCGCTTCTTGGCCGCCAGCGCCGACGCCAGCGGTGCGCCCTCACGCACCTGAACCAGGGCGTCCAGTGCATCGGCCCGCAGCGCCCGGTTGGCCAGGGTTTCGGCGGCGGCCTGCAGCGCCTTGAGGATCGGCACGCCGGCATTGGCCAGCATGGCCAGCGTGCCGGCAAAGCGCGCCGCGTTGTAGCCGCGCGAGACCCGGCCGATCAGCGGCAGGCCCAGCCAGGCGGCGTCGAAGCGTTGGCGGAACGCCTCTTTTTTCAGCGCCAGGCCCAGCATGACGCCACCGGCTGCAGCCGACAGTGCCACCAGCCAGCCCCACTGGCGCACAAAGGCACTCAGGCCCAGCATGGCGGTGGTCAGCCAGGGCAGCGCGCGCTTGTTGCTGGTGAACACGCTGGCGACCTGCGGCACAACGTAGGTGACGAGGAAGATGACGATGACAAACGCGATCAGCGAAACGATGGCCGGGTAGAGCGCCGCGCCCAGCAGCTTGGCGCGCAGCGCCTGCCGCTCCTCCAGATCGTCCGCCAGGCGTTCCAGCACGCCACCCAGCGCCCCGCTCTGCTCGCCAGCGGCCACCACGGCACGGTAAACCTCATCAAACTCGCGTGGCGCACTGCCCAACGCGCGTGCAAACGGTGCACCGGCGTTGACCTCGGCGCGAAGATGCGCCACCAGGTCGCGCTGGCGCGGCTCATCGGCCTCGTCGGACAGGGAGGTCAATGCACGCTCCAGCGGCAGGCCGGCGCCCACCAGACCCGCCAGCTGGCGCGTCCATACCGCCAGGCCGGTGGTGCCGAAGACCCGGCGCGACCAGCGCGAAGCGCCCGCGGTCTGCACACTCGCGGCCAATGCGGACACGCCCAGTGGCACCAGGCCCTGGGTGCGCAATTGAGAGCGTGCAGCCTTGGCGTTTTCGGCTTCCAGCACGCCACTGCGGGCTTTGCCCTGGGCATCCAGGGCTTCAAAAGTGTAGGCAGGCATGGCGCGCAGTATCGGGGACGCGGGTTGCGCGGCCGCCGCTGCGGTTCAATGCGCCAGTTCGACGTGGCGCTGGCAGCAACCTGACCCGCTGTGCGGGGCGTGTTTGTGAAGTCTGAGGACGGCTCTTTGCTGTCGTTCGTTTGTTGGGCTGAAACCGGCTGTTCATGGGTGCTGAGCGACCGCGCCGCGCCGGGCTGGCGTGCCCCGCTCCATGTCATTCCGGGCCGGAAAAGCACCGGCCCTCCCTTCTCTACTTACGCGGGACACGCCAGCCCGACGCGG
>JBKJKU010000277.1:0-9376 GCA_046597355.1 Aquabacterium sp. | reverse complement strand
ATGTGATCGCGGCGGGCCGCGAACACGAGCAGACTTTCGCTCACGCCGTCCATCGCCGTGTGCAGGACCATCTCGCGCAGCCGCTCGGCGAGCGCGGTGCCGCCGGGCTCGCGCGTGCACACGACGGTCCGTCCCGCGGCGCGCAAGGCCTCGGCGGTGGGCTCGATGTGCGTCGACTTGCCGGCGCCGTCGATGCCTTCGAAGCTGATGAATCGTCCGGTCACGGCGGGCTGGTCTTCTTCTGGAATCGGTTGACCGCACGATTGTGCTCGGCCAGCGTCTCGCTGAACTCGCTGCTGCCGTCGCCCCGGGCGACGAAATAGAGCGCCCTGGTCGCGTCGGGCCGGACCGCGGCGAGCAGCGAGGCCCGACCGTGATCTACGGCCTCGGCACGGCCTTCGACGGCAACCTGAGGAAGCGCGACCTGCTCGCCGACACGCCGTACAACACCTACCTGCGCACCGGCCTGCCGCCGACGCCGATCGCCATGCCGGGGCTGGCGTCGTTGCGGGCGGCCGTGCAGCCCGAGTCGACCCGGGCGCTGTACTTCGTGGCGCGGGGTGACGGCGGCAGCGTGTTCAGCGACGACCTGGCCGCGCACAATCGGGCGGTGAACCTTTACCAACGCAACCAGCGCGGCGGCGGCGCGTCCAGCCCGGCGCCCGGCGCGCCCGCACAGGCGGGCCGCAGGGCACCATGATGCATCGGACCGCACCGCAGGCTTGGCACCGGCAACCGCGCGGCTGCGCCTGACGTCCCCTGGCTGCTTTATCAGCCTGGAGGGCATCGACGGCGCCGGCAAGTCGTCCCACATCGGCGCGCTGGCCGAGCTGCTGCGCAGCCAGGGCCACACGCTGTTGCTGACCCGCGAGCCCGGCGGCACGCCATTGGCCGAGCAGCTGCGGACGCTGTTCCTGCACAGCGAGATGGACGCACTGACCGAAGCCCTGCTGGTGTTTGCCGGCCGGCGCGACCACCTGCGCACGGTCATCGCACCGGCGCTGGCACGCGGCGAGGTGGTGCTGTGTGACCGGTTCACCGACGCCACCTTCGCCTACCAGGGTGCTGGCCGCGGCTTTGATCTGGCGGTGCTGGCGCAGTTGGAGCGCTGGGTGCAGCAGGTGGCGCCTGGCGCCGGGCGGGATCTGCACAACGTGGCCGGCGTGCGCGGGCAGGGCGGTTCGACCGAAAGTCCGGGCCCAGCACTGCTGCAGCCCGACCTGACACTCTGGTTCGACCTGCCCGCACCGGTGGCCGCCGCTCGGCGGGCCGCAGCCCGCAGCGCCGACCGGCTGGAGCGCGAGGATCTGGACTTTTTCGAGCGCGTGCGCGCGGGCTATGCCCAGCGCGCGGCGAGCGATCCCCAGCGTTTTGTGCGCATCGATGCCGACCGGCCGATCGAGGCAGTCTGGGCAGAGGTGGCGCAGGCGGTGCAGGCGCTGCCGACCTTGCCGGCATGCGCGGCCAGCTGCGCGGCTGGGGCACCCGCCCCCGCACTCACCCCCGCACCCGCACCCGCATCCGCGGCAGGTTGAGTCGATGGCCAAGGACATCCCGCCCACCACGCCAATTGGTGTCGCCGCCGACGGCAGCCTGCCCCTGCCGTGGCTGGGCGGCGCACTGACCCAGGCCGCCGCGCTGGCCAAGGCCCACGCCCTGCTGATCGTGGGCCCGGCCGGCGCGGGCCAGCTGGCGCTGGGCCTGCTGCTGGCCCAGACCGCGCTGTGCGAGCACCCGGCGGCCGCCCAGTTGCAAAAACCCTGCGGCCGCTGCGGCAGCTGCCATCTGGTGGCCACCCGTGTGCACCCCGACCTGTTGTTGCTGCTGCCCGACGCTTTGCGGGTGCAGCTGGGCTGGGTGGACGACGAGGACAGCAAGCTGGGCAAGGCCGACGCCAAACCCAGCCGCGAGATCCGGGTCGAGCAGGTGCGCCAGGCTATCGCCTGGGCCCAGCAGACCAGTGGCCGGGGCCGTGGCAAGGTGATGGTGCTGCACCCGGCCGACGCCCTCAACACCACCGCTGCCAACGCCCTGCTCAAGACGTTGGAAGAGCCGCCAGGCCGCTTGCGTCTGCTGCTGACCAGTGCCGACCCCGAGCACCTGCTCGCCACGGTGCGCAGCCGGTGCCAGCGCCTGCGGCTGGACCTGCCCACGCCGGACGTGGCGCTGGCCTGGCTGCGCGCCCAGGGCGTGGCCGATCCGGACGCGCTGCTGCAAGCAGCCGGTGGCAGCCCGCTGGAGGCGCTGGCCTGGGCCCGCGACGGCGTCACGCCGGCGCTGTTGGCCGAGCTGCCTCGCCGGGTGGCCCGGGGAGATGCGTCGTCGCTGGTCGGCCGGCCGATTCCTCGGGCAGTGGACTGGTTGCTGCGCTTGGCGCACGATGCCCAGGTGATGGCTGTCGGCGGCGCACCGCGGTTTTTTGATGCCGCGCAGATGCCCGGCGCAGCCGACCTGGCGGCATTGCGGGTTTGGCAGCTGGCCCTGCAACGTGCCGCGCGGCACGATGAGCATCCCTGGAACGCCGGCCTGCTGATCGAGTCGCTGGTGACACAGGCGGCAGCGGTGTGGGCCACGTCCCAGGGCCTGACCGGTCGTACCGCCGACCGCGCAACTGCTCCCGCATCGCTACACTCGCGCCGATGAGCGACGCGAATGTTTCCGCGACAGGGCAGGGCACAACCGGCATGACCGGCAGCGGCGGACTGGCTGTCGCGCCGCAAGGCGCCCGGCCCAGCGTGATCCAGCTCGTTTTCCGGGAAAAAGGCGCGCTGTATGCGGCCTACATCCCACTGTTTACTGAGGGCGGCCTGTTTGTACCGACCAACCGGCTGTACCGCCTGAACGAAGACATCTACCTGCTGCTGTCCCTGCCCGACGACCCTCAGCGCTACCCGGTGGCAGGCAAAGTGGGCTGGATCACGCCGGCCAATGCATCGGGCGGACGAACCCCGGGCGTTGGCGTGCGCTTTCCCAACGATGAAAAAGCCCGCTTGCTGAAGCTGCGTATTGAAGAAGCGCTGGGCACGCAGATCTCATCGTCCAAGCCCACCCAGACCGTGTAGCGGCGCTGGGGCACCGGTGGCAGGCTGGTCCTGCGTGGCGGTCAAGCCCGGCGACGCTGCGCATGTTGACCGGTGACCGGACCGCCTGACGTCAACGCTTGACACCATCGCCTGACACCACTGCCAGGCAGTCACACCCAGCAGTCAACCCCACCTTTCTCAGTCAGCGCCTTTCCTACCACCACCGTTCTGTCCGATCTGTCCGATGTTTGTCGACTCCCACTGCCACCTGAGTTTCCCCGAGCTTCACAGCCGCATCGACGAGGTGCGCGCCAACATGGCCGCGGCCCAGGTCGACCGTGCGCTGGTGATCTGCACCACGTTGGAGGAATTCCCGACGGTGCACGGCCTGGCGCTGGCGCACGACAACTTCTGGTGCTCGGCGGGTGTGCATCCTGACAACGAGGGCGTGACTGAGCCGGATTTCGATCACCTGCGCAGCCTGGCGCTGCTGCCGCGGGTGGTCGCCGTGGGCGAGACCGGGCTGGATTACTACCGCCTCAACGGCCGCAGCGTGGCTGACATGGCCTGGCAGCGCGAGCGTTTTGCGGTGCACATTGCCGTAGCCAGTGCCGTGACCAAGCCGCTGGTGATCCACACCCGCAGCGCCTCGGCGGACACCGTGGCCATGCTGCGCGATGCGCAGGCCGCGGCGGGGGGGGCAGTCACGGGGGTGTTCCACTGCTTCACTGAAACCGCCGAGGTGGCGCGTGCTGCGCTGGACCTGGGGTTCTACATCTCGTTTTCGGGCATCCTGACCTTCAAGACAGCGGCCGAATTGCGTGCCGTGGCCGCCTTTGTGCCGCTGGACCGCTGCCTGATCGAGACCGACAGCCCTTACCTGGCGCCCGTACCGCACCGCGGCCGGCCCAACTCGCCAGCCTGGGTGCCTTGGGTGGCGGCCGAACTGGCACGCATCAAAGCCCTGTCCACCGAGGTGATTGCCGACGTCACCAGCCGCAACTTCGAGCACCTGTTCAAGCTGCCGCACCCCGAAAGTGAGCCATTTCATGCTGAGAATCTTGTTTAAGTTTATTTTGTATCTGGCTCTGGCAGCTGGATTTTCAGCCGCCAGGGCAGGGGCCTACGAGGATTTTTTCAAGGCCATCACTTTTGACGACGGCCGCACCGTCAGTGGCCTGCTGGAGCGCGGCTTCGACCCCAACGCCCGCGACGAACAAGGCCAGACGCCGCTCTACGTCAGCCTGCGCGAAGGATCATTCAAGACTGCTGCGGTGCTGTTGGCCCACCCCCAGTTGCGCATCGACATGGCCAACAACGCTGGCGAGAGCGCGTTGATGATCAGCGCGCTCAAGGGCCAGACCGAATGGCTGCAAAAACTGATCGACCGCGGCGCCACCGTGGACAGCCCGGGGACCAAGGTTTGGACTGCGTTGCACTATGCCGCCAGCGGACCGGAGGTGTCGGCGGTACAACTGCTCCTGGCGCGTGGCGCCAAGGCCGACGCGCGGTCGCCCAACGGCAGCACGCCGCTGATGATGGCGTCGCGCTACGGCCCGGAGGACGCCGTGCAGCTGTTGCTGAAGCAGGGCGCCGATGTGCGCCTGCGCAACGACCTGGGCTTGGGTGCAGCCGACTTTGCGCGCCAGGCCGGCCGCGAAGCCCTTGCCGACAGCCTGCTTCGCGCCGCGCGCTGATACCCGAGCCACACCCTGCCGCGGCGCCCTGGCGGCGCGCTTTGCCAGGTTTTACCTGACGCGCTGTCAGCCAAAACCCGACACGCGGCATGTCAGCAGGCTGACTGCAAATTCTGGGGTCACGGTTCTAGAGTGGGTTCACGGGTAATCCGCCCGGCTTGCCCCAACAGGACACCCCATGCAGACCCTGCCCAGCCACATCAACCCGTTTGCCCTGATGCTCGATCCCCAGGCCGTGATCGCCCAGATCGAACGGTCCGAGCGCCTGGAGTGCCTGCAGCGCCGTATTTGCCGACCGCTCGACAAGCCGCTTTTGGGTGGTCTTGCCGACGACGGTTCGGAGTCAGACGGGATGGCCGATCGCAACAGCGATCCGGCTGCCGACGACGGCTTCGGCCCTTCGTTCGTGCGGCAAAGTTCGTCCGACCAACGCAACGCGGCTTGAGTCCGTTCAGCGTGGCCCGTTTGTCGGCCCGTCCGCGGGCCCGAAGAGCCGCCTGGCTGGCCGCATCAAGCCAGCTGGCCGCGGCGGTGCTGGCCACCGGCTGCAGCGCGGTTGTCGATGTCCGCAGCCTGGCGACTGGCCGGGTTGATGTGTCTGCCTATGAGTTGCGCGGGCCCGAGTTGGCCTTGCTGCAACGGGAAGCACGGCGGCTGTGTCCACAAGGCGGCGAGGTCCTGCGGCAAAGCGGCCGCGACCAGCGGCCCGCCAACAGTGATGGCACCTTGCGTCAGTGGATGAATGCCACTAGCGAAGTGCTCGATCCCCCCAAGCGACAATCCCAGCTGGTGGTGGTCTGCAAAGAATCGTTAGACAACACCTGGGCCGCCACAACCGCACCCGTGATCGATACGGCGGTGGCGCCCGCGGCCCTGCCTCTGGCGCCCATTGCCGTGGAGTGGTGAGCGGTTGGCGGTTGGCGGTTGGCGGTTGGCGGTTGGTTGAATGTTGTCGATTTGCTGGATGTCCGGCCTTCAGAATTCAGACCACAGCCCTGCTGCTCCAGGCACGCTGGATGCGCGACGATGTATATTATGTCAAATTAAAACGATGTGGCATAATACACGCAACTGGGCCGGATCCTGTATTCAGCCGCAGTGACGTGCAGATCCCTGCGCCGCCACTCCAACGCCCAATCGCACCTACCCATGGCCAAAGCTGATACCAAGACCTCCATCGATTCCGACGGCCTGCGTTATCGCAGCAAAACGCCGGGATCACCCTTCACCGCTGCCGGCGCTTTTGGCGCTGCAACGATGTCGTGTTTTCTGTGTGGCAAGCACCGGCCCCGCAGTTTGTTGAAGTCCCGTCGCCTGCTGGGCAAGGCGCAGTTTGTCTGCTCCCCGACCTGCAAAGAAGCCGAAGCCGAGACCGGCCCCAAACCGTGATGGCCTGATGGGCCGATCCAGTTCATCGCTGGATCCATACCCGCCAAAAACCCGTCAGCGATTGCCCGCTGGCGGGTTTTTTCATGCGCCGGCGCACCATCGCACTGAAGCGTCAATAGAACTCGGGGCTACCTGTGTCCGGTCCGCGTAGGTTCGGCGATCCGTCTTCCCGGCCACGGCGTCTCGCGTCTATAGCCAGCTGACCACCCAGTTTGACAAGATCCACTGCATTCAGCACAGCGGCTTGAAGTACAGCGTGGTACCGCAAAAGCCGCCACGCGGCCACAACGCAAAGCCCGGAATCTCGCCGCTGCGCTGCCAGCCCAGGCTGGCGTACAGGCGTTCGGCATCGCCGCCTGTGACGGTGTCGAGCACCAGCAACTGCTTGCCAGCAGCCAACGCCGCGGCCTCTGCTGCGCGCACCAACGCTGCGCCCAGCCCTTGCCGGCGCGCGCGCCGGTGCACCAGCATCTTGGCCAGATCGGCGCGGTGGGGTTGGTTGTCGGGCAATGCCAGCACCAGGTGCACGGTGCCCACAATCGCCCCGGCCGGGTCTTCGGCCACCAGCAGCAGGCGCTCGCCGCGCTGCACGTCGTCAGCCACCCGCTGCCAGAAGGCCTGCGCCTTGTCGGTTGCGAGTGGCCACATGAACGACACCGAAGCGCCGCCCTCCACACAATCGATCAGCACATCGGCCAGTTGCGCTACCTGGCCAGGCGTGACCGAGGTCAACCGCCGGATGAGCGGCCCGATCGGGTGTTGCTGCATGGTGGTGACTGTGCGCGGTATCAGCCTGCGTCGAGCTGCTGTTCCAGGCCGTGCAGCACCTGGTAACACGGCAGCACCTGGGCCACGCTGGCGTTGGGCTCGCGGCCCTCGCGGATCGCGGCAAAAAACTCGCGGTCCTGCAACTCGATGCCGTTCATCGACACCGCCACCCCCGACACGTCGATCCGCTCGTCCTTGCCGGTGAACAAGTCGTCATAGCGCGCCAGGTAGGTGCCGCTGTCGCCGATGTAGCGAAAGAAAGTGCCGAGCGGCCCGTCGTTGTTGAAGCTGAGCGACAAAGTGCAGATCGCGCCGTTGGCCGCCTGCAGCTGGATGCTCATGTCCATCGCAATGCCCAGCACCGGGTGGATCGGGCCCTGCACGGCATTGGCCTTGACGATGGGGCTGCCAGCCTGGTAAGCAAACAAGTCCACCGTGTGCGCGGCGTGATGCCACAGCAGGTGGTCGGTCCAGCTGCGGGCCTGGCCCAGCGCGTTCATGTTGCTGCGGCGAAAGAAATAGGTCTGCACATCCATCTGCTGGAGGTTGAACTCGCCGGCCGCGATCTTGTTGTGCACCCACTGGTGGCTGGGGTTGAAGCGCCGGGTGTGGCCGCACATCGCCACCAGCCCGCTGCGCTGGGCCAGCTCAGCCACGGCTTGTGCGCCGGCCAGAGTGTCGGCCAGCGGGATCTCGACCTGCACATGTTTGCCCGCGCGCAGGCAGGCCAGGCTTTGCTCGGCATGCATCTGCGTGGGGGTGCACAGGATCACCGCGTCCACGCCCGGCAGCGTCAGGCTGTCCGCCAGGTCGGTGGTGACATGGCTGATGCCGTACTGGGCCGCCGTCTCACGGGTTTTGTCGAGCTCGCGGCTGACCAGCGACACCACCTCGACACCGTTGATATTGCGGATGCCATCCAGGTGTTTGATGCCAAAAGCGCCGGCACCGGCCAATGCAACCTTGATGGTTTTTGTCATGTCAGTTGTTCTCCAGGATCAAGTGGCCGACGGCCGTGTTGCTGGCGGGCACATGGTAAAACCGGTGCTTGAGCGTGGGCGGTGGGCCGCCCTCGATGTCGCTCATGGCGCCACGGGCGATCAACCACATCACCAACTCAATGCCCTCGCTGCCGGCCTCGCGCACGTAGTCGATATGTGGCACAGCGGCCTGGCCTGCCGGGTCGGCAATCAAGCGGTCGAGAAAGGCGTTGTCGAACTCGCGGTTGATCAGGCCGGCGCGTTGGCCTTGCAACTGGTGGCTCATGCCACCGGTGCCCCAGATCTGCACCTTCAGGTCTTGGTCAAACGACTCGACCGCGCGGCGGATCGCCTGGCCCAGCATGAAGCAGCGCCGGCCCGATGGCACCGGGTACTGCACGACATTGACCGCAAACGGAATCACTGGGCTGGGCCAGGCCTCGGGTTGACCGCACATCAGGCTCAGCGGCACGGTCAGGCCGTGGTCCACGTCCATCTTGTTGACGATGGTCAGGTCGAAGTCCTGCTGGATCACCGACTGGGCGATGTGCGCCGACAGCTCCGGCTGGCCGATCACCTTGGGCACGGGGCGCGGGCCCCAGCCCTCGTCGGCCGGCAGGTACTGCGCGGCGGTGCCGATCGCGAAGGTCGGGATCATCTCCAGGCTGAAGGCCGTGGCATGGTCGTTGAAGACCAGGAAGATCACGTCGGGGGGGTTGTCCTTGATCCACTGCTTGCCGAACTCGTAACCCTGGAACACCTTCTGCCAGTACGGTTCCTGCGTCTTGCCCATGTCCAGCGCCGCGCCGATGGCTGGCACGTGCGACGTGTAGACGCTGGCGGTGATTCTTGCCATCTCAAAGACCTTTCTTGGCTGACGAGCCCTGCGGCTGGCGATGCGCCTGCGCATTGCCGTCTTCGCCGATGCGCCGGTTGCCATCGGCCGACCGGCCGCCGGCGATCATCATGTTGCGGTATTCCTCTTCGGTCATGCCGGTCATGCTGCCGGCCATCTGCTGGAAGCTCTTGCCGTGGGTCGCACCGAGCTTGGCCAGGAAGTAGATGTTGCCGCCCAGCGCGATGCAGCGGTTCAGGTCGCGGGCCAGCACGGCCTGCTTCTGCTCCTCGGTCATCGGCCATTCGTCGAGATAGGTGCGTTCGTCGGCCTTGAACCGCTCGCGGTTCTCCGACTTCATCAGCGACATGCAGAACTGGTTCAGGTGGTAACCGCGGCGCGATTGCTCGGCATCGAAGATGGTCGTGCCGGGTACGTCAAGGTAGGGTTTATCGAGTGGCATGTCAGCTCCAGTACAGCCTGGTGGGATTGTCCACCAGCAGCTTGCGCTGTAGCTGCGGAGAGACCGCGATGTGAGGAATGAAGTCCACCAGCAACCCGTCGTCGGGCATGTGGCCCTTGAGGTTCGGGTGCGGCCAGTCGGTGCCCCACAACACGCGGTCCGGAAAGGTCTCGACGATGCGCTTCGCGAACGGCACGACGTCACGATAGGTATTGCTTTCG
>JBKJKU010000157.1:0-3244 GCA_046597355.1 Aquabacterium sp. | reverse complement strand
GTGGGCAGGGTACGGTTCATGGTGTCTCCTTCGGTGGCAAGGTCAGGGCTATGGCGCTCGATGGTAAAAATTGTGGCGCATTTACAATCGATTGCAAAGCAGGGTAAACCTGAGCATCGACCCGTCAAACACAAACAACATCAATAAAATTCCGCAGTGTCAAACGCGCTGGCGGCGGCAATAGGCCGTCGAAATCGCCAACGATTGCAGGCGGTTCAAAAACGATGTCCGGACGGCTCGATTGCCGGTGTGCGTGCGCCGGGTGCCGCCCCTGTGCGGTGGTCGGTCCTGTGGGCCTGCAGCGCATGCAGTTGCTCACCCGCGGCGTCGCGCAGCGCAATGTGGCCGACCAGGCTGCGCAGGTCGATGCACAAGCTGGCGCGGTGTTCACCGGCTGTCCACTGCAAGGCCAGGGTCTCGGGCGGGCTGGCAAGCAATTCGAAGTGGCCATTGAAGGCGGGATGGCTGTTGCGCAGCCGTATCAGGCGCAGCAGGTCTTGCACCACCGGCCGTTGCATGGCGGCCGTGATCTCGGTCTGGCTGTAGTGGTGGCGGTTGATGTCCCGGCCCACGCCGCTGCGTACCAACAGGTCACTGTCGTTGTGTCCGGCCAGCAGGCCAACGTAGTAGACCTGGGGCACGCCGGGCAAAAAGAACTGGATCGCGCGGGCCACCAGGTAGGCCCGGTCATCGCGCCCCAAGGCGTCATAAAAGCTGCAGTTGACCTGGTACAGGTCGAGGTTGCTGGCCGCCGCGCCAGTGGCTTGGCGGCTGGCGCCGCCGCTGCGCTCGTGGATCATTTCGACCAGCCGGTCCAACTCGTTGGGCGGCACCAGCCCGGGATGGGCTGCGCGGTCGCTGGTGTCGGCCCCGATGTCGATCACGCCGATGCCGTCATGGGTGTCGAGCACCGTCAGCGCGTTGGTGGGCCGCACGGCAATCCAGCGTTTGAGCGGTTCGGCGGTGCCAAAAAACAGCGCATGCAGCGTCAGTGGCGGCAGCGCAAAGTCGTAGACCCAATCGACCCGGGCGGCGATCTCGATCTGGCGCTGGTAGTAGGCATGGATCTCGACCAGCACCTCGATGCCCCTGGCCCGCGCCTGGGCGGCAAAGGCATCGATGAAATCAAAGGTCTCGGGCATCATGAAACAACTGGCGCCGGCCTTTTTGATCGCGTAGCCCACCGCGTCCAGGCGCACCATGCGGATGCCGGCCGCGGCCAGTGTGTCAAGGATCGCCAGCAGGTAGGCCAGGCCTTGTGGGTGCAACACGTCGATGTCGACTTGCTGCGGCGTGAAGGTGGTCCACAGCAGGCGGCGCTCGCCGTTGGCCAGCGTTGCGGCGGTGAACGGCAGGCCCGGCCGCGGCCGGTAGAGGGCCAACAGGTCGGCTGCGCTGGCACCCTGCGGGAAGACGGCGTCCATGGTCAGGAACAAACCGTTGTGGCGTGACCCGTTGCCGTGCTGAGAGAAATCCTGGAACTGCGGTGATGCCGTGGACATGTGGTTGACGATCACGTCGGCCATCACGTCCAGCACGCTGGCCAGCGACTCGATGTCGCCCCAGTCGCCCAGGCGCGGGTCGACCTGCAAGTGGTCGCTGGGGTCGAAGCCGGCGTCGACACCGTCGATGGGCGTGAAAAACGGCAGCAGGTGCACGCCGCCGAACACGCCGTCCAGCGGCGCGTCGGGGCCAGTCAGCAAGGCTTGCAGGGCCGGGATGCCGCCGCCGCCGAGGCGGTCGACATAGGTGATGAGTTGAACCTGGTTTTTCATGGTGCGGCCTGCGGCAACTCTGGCGGCAGCTCGTTTGCAAGGGAGGGCGGCTTGGTTGAGGACGACGTCTTGACAAAGCACACCGCCACGGCCGCGGCCAACAGCAGTGCACCGGCCAGGCGGATGACGTTTTCGGGCTGGCCACCCAGCAGGCTTTGGTAATACAGCGGCAGCGTGAGCATCTGCAGGATCATCGGGATCACGATGAACATGTTGAAAATTCCCATGTAGACACCGGCCCGCTCGGGCGGGATGCTGCCGGCCAGCAGAATGTAGGGGTTGCCCATGATGCTGGCCCAGGCCAGGCCGATGCCGATCATCGGGATGAACAGCAGCGCCTTGTCTTGGATCGCCGGAATGCACCACATGCCGATGCCGGCAGCGCAAAGGCAAAACGCGTGCACGGCCTTGGCGCCAAGCCGGCGTGTGAAGGGCAACATCGCAAACGCCGCGACAAATGCGACGAAGTTGTAGAAGCCACCGATCTGGCCGTTCAGCAGACTGGCGTCGCGAAAGCCGGCCGATGTGGCATCGGTCGTGTTGAACATCGAGTGCGCCAGCGCCGGCACGATGTAGATCCAGTAGCACAACATGCCGTACCACTGGAACAGCTTCATCCACCACAGCTGGCGCATCGTCGGTGGCATCTCCTTGATCGCCAGCCCGATGTCGGCCAGTGTGGCGCGCCAGCCGGTGGGTTTGGCGCGCATGGCGGCCATCTCTGCGGCTGACAACGGCAACTCGGGCGTGGTGTGCACGCTCCACCAGACCGTGGTGATCGAAAACAGCGCCCCGATCAAAAACGCCGTGATCGTGATGTGCGGGATGTGGTGTGCGTTGACGGCGTCCTTGTCCATGCCGATCAGCACCAATAGCGTGGGCGCCAGATACGCCAGCGTCTGCGCCAGGCCGGTGAAGGCGCTCTGGGTCAAGAAGCCGATCGAGTGCTGGGCCTTGTCGAGCCGGTCGCTGACGTAGGCCCGGTAGGGCTCCATAGTCACGTTGTTGGCCGCGTCCAGGATCCACAGCAGGCCGGCGGCAAACCACAGCGTGGGGCTGAACGGCATCACCAGCAGGCCCAGGCTGCAGAGCAGCGCGCCGATCATGAAGTAGGGCGTGCGCCGGCCCCAGCGGCTGGTGGTGCGGTCGCTCAGCGCACCGATCACCGGCTGCACCAGCAGGCCGGTCACCGGGCCGGCCAGCCACAGCAGCGGCAGGCTGGCCTCGTCGGCGCCCAGGTATTGGTAGATCGGGCTCATATTGCTTTGCTGCAGCCCAAAACTGAACTGGATGCCGAAGAAGCCGACATTCATGTTCACGACTTGCCAAAAGGACAGATGCGGTTTCATGGGGCGCTCAATTCATGAACTGTTCGTTGCCGACCAGGCCGATCTTGGTCACGCCCAGGCGCTGCGCGCTGGCCATCACCATCGCCACGACCTTGTAGCTGACCAGCTTGTTGGGGCGCA
>JBKJKU010000148.1:0-16013 GCA_046597355.1 Aquabacterium sp. | reverse complement strand
GAGCAGGCAAAAGGCCGTCCAGCAGCATTGGTCAGCACTTTTACCGATCCACCCATGCTGCTGCTCACGATGGCCGTAATCGTTACGCCGTTGACGGGTAGGCTGTTGGGTCCGGCGAACGCGGCGTGCGTCAAGTTGTTACTGACGGCTACCGTGATACCACCGGAGATCGGGACAGTTACCGACTTCACGATCTTGGGTGCGCCTGAATTGCCGTCACACGTGGCAGGGTTGTTGCAATCGCAGGCGCCGAGAGTATAAGGGTCCGTCGACAGGGCATAACAGGTTGCTGCGGCATTGGCGCCAAAATCGATTTGCACTTGCGCGGCTGTTTGTACGCCTATCGACCGCAAGTACCGAATATCGCTGGCCAACTCAGCAGCCACGCCGGCCACCCGCTTGCGTGCGATCAATTTCTGCATGGACGGCACAGCCATCGCCATCAGGATAGCGACGATCGCCACCGTCACCATGGTTTCGATGATCGTGAAGCCTCGGCGCCGGGTGCCGACTGCTGCTGGACGGTGAAGGACGGGATAGCTCATCGCACCCAACACGGGTCAGGCGTTCCGTTGCCAACGCCTGAATCGGACCCGGAGCGGTAGGTGATGTTGCCCAGTGACATTTGCACCTGCATCACCTGACACACCGTATCCGACGTTTGGGGCGAGCCGCTGCGCACGGTGGCGTTGGCTTTGTAGCCCGTGCTTGACACACTGTTGGCCACCATGGCCAGGTCGTAGTGCCCAGCCGGTGACGTCCCGTTGGTCGCGCCGATCAACAGCGTCAGGTCATCCTGGAAACGCGGGTTGTTGGCGCGCCAACGTTCCTGGGCTTGGGTGATGTTGGCCAGCGCAGCCATCGCGTCGGACCGCCGGCTTTTGTTCATGGCGTTCTTGAACGAGGGCCATGCCAGCGCAGCCAATATGGCGACGATCGCCAGCACGACCATGACTTCAATCAGCGTGAGTCCGCGTGGCGAGGGGGGGCGAAAAGTCATGCTTTGATTATCCCCAGCCAATTTCGCTTGCTTGCGGACCGCCCGAGCCGCCGGTCGGTTTCGCAGCACCGCTGGTCGGCGCACCCCCTGGACAGAGGGCGTCCAACCCGCCGTACCTGACACGTTACAAGGCCTCCAAATGACGGGCGCAGCACCCGCGTCCTCAGCAAGGCTTCAAACCGCCCAGGCCGCGGCTGGGCGTGCAGGTTCTGACGCGTCCCATGATGTTGATGATCTGGTGAATGGCGCGGCCGTCCCGGTCCGTGACCTTGATCGTAGCGGTGGGCGTCACGGTGCCCTTGCCGCCGTCGAACAAGATCGACCGCTGTACCGGACTCAACGAGATGGTGCCGGCGTCGGGCTGTTCTGCCAGCCGCAACAAGCGCGCACCCGCATCACACTGGGCCTGACCGCCGCCCTGGCAGCGGCAAGCCTGCGCTGCACCGGTGTGCACCGTGTAGCAGCTGCCGCCGCCGGTTAGGCCCTGGATCGACAAGCGAACCGGCATACTGCCTGCCGCGGCTTCTGATTTGGCCAGCTGGATGTCAGTCTCCAACAGCGCTGCGGTGGCTTGCAAGGCTTGCCCGGCGCGCAAGTCACGCACCATCGGCAGTGCACCGCCCAACAAGACCAGCGTGATGGTCAACGCGCACATCGTTTCAACCAGTGACAGACCGCGGCACATTTGGGTCTGAAGGCAGCGGCGTTGGGTGAATGACTTCATGGTGTGCTCCGGTGGGGATGGGATGAGCACACTGTAGAAATCCGGACTCCGCGGCGCGTCGCCCTTGCGGGGGTGGTGGCGCCAGAGTCTGGTGGCCCCCCGGCCGTGGGATCCGCCCCCCCCGATGGGTGGGGGGGCGTCCTTGGCTTCGCTATCCCCTCTGCCGCCTGACTGCAGCTTGCTGTCAGATGTCCCGAATCAGTTGTCGGAACTCGTCCACGTCTTCGAAGCTGCGGTAGACCGACGCAAAACGCACGTAGGCCACCTTGTCGATGCGCTTGAGCTCGCGCATCACCAACTCGCCCATGCGGGCGCTGGGCAGTTCACGGGCGCCGGTCGCCAGCAGCTTGTCCTGGATGCGTTCGATCGCGGCATCCAGCTGCTCAACGCTGACTGGCCGTTTGCGCAGCGCCAGCATCATCGAAGCACGCAGCTTGGCGGGATCGAACTCGACCCGTGCGCCGTCTTTCTTGACCACCGCGGGCAGCGCGATCTCGGCGCGTTCATAGGTGGTGAAGCGTTTGTCGCACTTCAGGCAGCGGCGGCGCCGGCGCACGACATCGCCCTCGTCGGACTCGCGTGTCTCGACGACCTGGGTTTCGTCGTGACTGCAGTAGGGGCAGCGCATCGCGGATGACCTGCCCGAACGTCAGCCAGCCGAAGCTCAGCGGTAAACCGGGAAGTCGCGCGTCAACACCGCCACCTTGGCCCGCACGGCATCGATATTGGCGCCGTCGTGCGGGTTGTCCAGCACGTCGGCAATCAAATCGGCGGTCAAGCGGGCTTGGGCCTCACCAAAGCCGCGTGTGGTCATGGCGGGCGATCCCAAGCGGATACCGCTGGTCACCATCGGCTTTTGCGGGTCGTTGGGGATGGCGTTCTTGTTGCAGGTCATGTGGGCCTGCCCGAGCACGTTTTCGGCCTCTTTGCCGGTGATGCCTTTGGCGCGCAGGTCTACCAGCATCACATGGCTTTCGGTGCGGCCCGACACAATGCGCAGGCCGCGTTTCACCAAAGTCTCGGCCATTGCGGCGGCGTTTTTCACGACCTGCTGCTGGTAGACCTTGAACTCGGGCGCCAGCGCCTCTTTGAAGGCCACAGCCTTGGCACCGATCACGTGCATCAGCGGTCCACCCTGAATGCCCGGGAAGATCGCACTGTTGATCTGCCTGGCAAAGGCGTCCTTCATCAGAATCAACCCCCCGCGGGGGCCGCGCAAGGTCTTGTGCGTGGTGGTGGTCACGACATCGGCAAATGGCACCGGGTTGGGGTACACCCCGGCCGCAATCAAGCCAGCGTAGTGCGCCATGTCGACCATGAAATAGGCCCCTACCGCCTTGGCGACCTTGGCAAAGCGCTCGAAGTCGATGTGCAGCGAATAGGCCGACGCGCCGGCGATGATCAGCTTGGGCTTGTGCTCGTGGGCCAGGCGCTCCATCGCGTCGTAGTCGATGGCCTCGTTCGCGTCCAGGCCGTAACTCACCACCTTGAACCACTTGCCCGACATGTTCAGCGGCATGCCGTGTGTCAGGTGACCGCCTTCGGCCAGGCTCATGCCCATGATGGTGTCACCAGGCTGCAGCAGACCAAAAAAGACCGCCTGGTTGGCCTGGGAGCCGGAGTTGGGCTGCACGTTGGCGTTTTCGGCGCCGAACAGCGCCTTGGCCCGGTCGATGGCCAGTTGCTCGACCACATCGACGTGCTCGCAACCGCCGTAGTAGCGTTTGCCGGGATAGCCCTCGGCGTATTTGTTGGTCAGCTGAGAGCCTTGCGCCTGCATCACGGCGGGCGACGCGTAGTTCTCGCTGGCGATCAGCTCGATGTGGTCTTCCTGGCGTGCGTTCTCCAGGCCGATGGTGGCCCAGAGCTCGGGATCGACGAGGGCAACGGTGGATTGGGTGCGGTCGAACATGGGGGCAGTCCTGTAAGGCTTGTGGACCCGCCGATGCGCAGGCCGGCGGCATGCGCTGCATTGCGGCATCGAGGGCTGCCCAGGCGAACGGCTGTTTCGGCGGGGGTCTGGTCGGACCTCCCTTTGCAGGGCCGCCTTGCGCTCCCCGGTGGTGGTCCACCTCGGGCCAGGGGGCCCTATCGCCAGTCGCGCAAGTCCCGAGAGTGTAGCGGAGCGAAGGCGCTCAGCGCAGCATCGCCACCTGCTCGACCGGCACTGTTGCACTGGCCGCCGCTGCAGGTGCCTGCACCGGAACGAGAGCCGGCGCGGGTTGAGCCGCTGTTGACGACGCCGCCTGATTGGACGCATTCACCGCCACGGTTCGGCCCTCAGCCACATGGCGCAAATGACCCTGTTCGTTCAGTACCTTGCCGACATAGCCGCCGTCTTCGCCTGCACCAGTGACGCCGAGGTAGGACCGCAGCCCGGCCTCCAAGCTGCCGCCACGGCCAATGCACTCCTTGAGCACTTGCACGCCAACCCTCAGATTGGCCACCGGATCGAAGGCGGCACGCACACCACCAAACGCCACGTACTTGTCGTCATGCACACGGGTCATGACTTGCATCAGACCCTGGGCGCCCATGGCACTCTGTGCGAACGGGTTGAAGCTGGATTCAACGGCCATCACGGCCAGAATCAAGGTTGGGTCCAGGCCCAGGCGCTGGCCGACCGACCATGCTTCCATCACCAGACGGCTGACGGGCTCAGGCGCCACCTTGTAGCGCCGTGACAGCCAGTGCGCCACCGCCGCCTGTTGGCGGGGCAGGGATTTGGGATCGGCGGCGGTAGCGCGGGCCACTGCGTCGGGTTCGGCCTCGGGCACGGTTTCTTCACGTGCTGGTTCTCGCGCCTCCTGGCGTGCCTGCAGCCAGTCCAGCGCGTGGCGCTCGGCCAGGGCGCGCAGTTCTTCACGGCCGCCGGCAAACAGCGCCACGCCGACCACGCACAGGCCCAGCAGCGCCAGTGAGTTGTGACTGACTTCAAGCAAGCCTGCGCCGACGTCGCGCAAAAACACCCGCGTCGATTCAGCAAATCCGGTACCTGCAGCGCGCAAATTAGCTATCGCCGTCATGGTTTGACCTTTCCTGGAGACCACGGGACGCCCGATCCGACAATGCCGGGATGCGGGTACCGCGGACCGATAATGGGCCGCAAGCTGCAATAGCCACTGCAATCAGCGGTGGCAGCTGCGGTCGGGGACTGTGTTGCGCCCAGTCCTTACCAAGAGGCTGTGCGCGGGTAAACCCTGTAAATCCAAGGATTGCCGGATTCTAGGAAGCTCGGTAATAACCAGTCAAGTATATCAAATGACTTTTTAATGCATTGGAAGCATGAAATATCGCGATTTGCGGGACTTTGCCGCACAACTTGAAAGCATGGGCGAATTGCGCCGGGTTGCCGACCCGGTGTCGCCTCAACTCGAGATGACCGCGCTCGCTGACCGGGTGTTGCGGGCGTCCGGGCCGGCGCTGTGGTTCGAGCGGCCGACCGGTCATACCGTGCCGGTGTTGGCCAACCTTTTCGGCACGCCACGACGGGTGGCGCTGGGCATGGGAGCGAGCGAGGTGTCGGAGTTGCGCGAGATCGGCACGCTGCTGGCCCGCCTGAAAGAGCCCGAGCCGCCGCAGGGCCTGAAGGATGCCGGCCGGCTGGTGCAGATGGTCAAGGCCGTTTGGGACATGAAGCCGGTGCGCAAGCGCGACGGGCCGTGCCGAGAAGTGCAACTGGAGGGTGACGAGGTCGACCTGTCCCGATGGCCGATCCAGACCTGTTGGCCGGGCGACGCCGCGCCGCTGATTACCTGGGGCCTGGTGGTCACCCGCGGGCCGCAGTCCATCGAGCGCCCCCGCCTGCGGCAGAACATCGGCATCTACCGCCAGCAGGTGATCGGCCCGCGTGAAGTGATCATGCGCTGGCTGGCACACCGGGGGGGGGCGCTGGATTTCCGGGATTTCGCGCGGGCCAATCCGGGTCAGCCGTTTCCGATGGCAGTGGCGCTGGGCGCCGACCCCGCCACCACGCTGGGCGCGGTGACGCCGGTGCCCGACACCTTGTCGGAGTACCAGTTCGCTGGCCTGTTGCGGGGCAGTGCCACCGAACTGGTGGACTGTGCGGTGGGCGAGGCCGGCCGATTCCTGCAGGTGCCCGCCACGGCAGAGGTCGTGCTGGAAGGCCACATCCCCCCCGCCGAGCCTGGGTTTGCGGGCCACAGTGCGCATGGTGTGCCGGTCAAGGAGATCGGCGGCTACCTGCATGCGCTGGAAGGCCCATACGGCGACCACACCGGCTACTACAACGAGCAGGACTGGTTTCCGGTGTTCCGCATCAACCGGTTGACGCACCGGCGCGACCCGGTCTACCACTCGACCTACACCGGCAAGCCGCCCGATGAGCCTGCAGTGCTGGGCGTGGCGCTCAATGAAGTGTTTGTGCCGATCCTGCAGAAGCAGTTTCCCGAGATCGTCGACTTCTACCTGCCGCCCGAGGGTTGCAGCTACCGGATGGCGATCGTCTCGATCAAGAAGGCCTACCCCGGCCATGCCAAGCGCTTGATGTTTGGCATCTGGAGCTTCTTGCGCCAGTTCATGTACACCAAATTCATCGTGGTCACCGACGAGGACGTCAACATCCGTGACTGGCAGGACGTGATCTGGGCCATCACCACCCGGATGGACCCGGTACGCGACACCACCCTGGTGGCGCAGACGCCGATCGACTACCTCGATTTTGCGTCGCCAGTTTCCGGCCTGGGCGGCAAGATGGGCATGGACGCCACCCACAAATGGCCCGGCGAGACCGCGCGGGAATGGGGACGGGTGATCACCATGCCGGCCGATATCACGCGCCGGGTGGAGGGCCTGTTCGACGCCGTGATGAAGGGTTGAGTGGCGCGGATCGGCGGGCAGTGGCAAGCGGCTGGGGAGGGCATGCAGGCACGGCAATTTCCGCTTGCCGAATCCGTCGGGTTGCAGTATCTTTTGTGTGCCTCCCTAGGGATGGCACCAAAGTTCATGCAGTCGCTGCATGAAACGGAGCCCCGGACACCCTTTCTCCGGAGCTCCACATGGAGGCCATCGGCCTCCCGCCCCTTCGGATCGAAAGGTCCGAAGGGGTTTCGCTTTTCTGGGCCAACCAAGCCAACCTGGTCAACCGGAGACAGCTGCCCGGGACTCAGGCGCCCGACACCTGACCCAGCAGTTCACGAAGCACCCGGTGCACCCGCCGGTACCCTTCGGGCGACGGCATCCATCGCAGCACAGGTGTGCCCAAACTCTCGGCCAGCCCCACTGGCGCAGGCACGATGCGGGCGACAAAACCGATACGCGCCGCCTCTTCTTGAAAGGCGCGCAGCGAACGTGCCATGTGCCAACCATGGGTGACCAGCAACAGGTCGGTAATGCCCTCCTTGCGCAGCATCAGCAAGCTGAAACGGGCATTTTCGCGGGTGTCGCGGGACGCGGTCTCCTGCCAGCGCAAGGTCGCACCGTAATCTCGCTGTGCAATGCGGTTGGCCACGGCTGCCTCGGTTGGCCCGCCGACTTGGCCGTAGCCCAGGCCGCCGGACACCATGACGGGCGCCTGCAACTGGCGCGACAGCCACATCCCGTAGTGCAGCCGTTGGAATGTGCTGTCCGACAGGTGGGGCTCACCGTACTCGGGCGCCAGCGCCTGCACGCCACCACCCAGCACCAGGATCACCGGTCTGCGACCCGGTAATGTGCGTTTGAGTTCGGCCACCTGTGCCTCACTCAAGGCGTTGGCGGGCGACACCAATGTTTCCAAGTACTGGCCGACCGCCTGGCAGTGGCTGAGCCAGCCTCCCACCAGCGCCAGCGCCAGCAGCCAGCCGCCGAGCCAATGGCTGCGCCTTGCCAACCGCATGCCCATGACCGCCATCACCAGCCAAGGGACGGGCGGCAGTAGCAAGACTGCAATGATCGGCTTCCAGCCCAGCAGGCCAAGGGCAGCAAATGTCTCGTTCACAGGCGGGGTCAATCGGGTCTATTCGGAAAACGCGAGCGAGATTGTGCACCGGTCCGCTGGGGTGGCCTTGCCAGTGACACAGAGCGGCAGGCGCAGCCACAATCTGCCGATCGCGCAAGTCGCAACGATTGGAGACCGACCATGAATGCTGACGTCATCACCCTGGGTGGGGGTTGTTTTTGGTGCATCGAAGCCGTGTTCGAGCAGGTGGATGGTGTGCTGTCGGTGCAGTCCGGGTACTGCAATGGCCAGACCCGGGATCCGAGCTATGAACAGGTCTGCGACGGCGTCACCGGCCATGCCGAGGTGGTTCGGGTTCAATTCGACCGGGATTGCATCAGCCTGCGCGAGGTGCTGGAGATATTCTTCGTGGTGCACGACCCCAGCACCCTGAACCGGCAGGGCAACGATGTGGGCACGCAGTACCGGTCAGGCATCTACTGGCACAGCCCCGACCAGGAAGCGGTGGTGCGAGAGGTCGTGGCCGAAGTCGACGCTGTGCTGGGTGGCAGCGTGGTGACCGAACTGGCCGCCGAGACCAACTACTGGCCGGCAGAGGACTACCACCAACACTACTTTGCCAACCATCCCGGCCAAGGCTATTGCGCCTATGTGGTGGCACCCAAGGTCGAAAAGTTCAAGAAGACCTTTGCCAGCCGGGTGCGCCGCTGAAGCGCTGTGCTGACCGGCCGGCCTGGCGGAGTGCTTACGGCGCCAGGCGCTCTCGCAGCCACTGGCCGTCTTGCATCCGGTAGCGCAGCCGGTCATGCAGGCGGCTCTTGCGGCCTTGCCAGAACTCCCAGCGGTCGGGCACCAGCCGGAAACCACCCCAGTGCGGCGGCCGCGGTGGTGACAACGCAAACTGCGCGGCATAACGCGCTGCCTGCGCTACCAATACGGCGCGTGACTTGATGACCTGGCTTTGCGGTGAGGCCCAGGCGCCAATGCGCGAATCCAGCGGCCGTGACGCAAAGTAGGCATCAGCTTCGGCGTCGGACACCTGTTGGACCATGCCTTCGATGCGCACCACGCGCTCAAGCTCCACCCAGTGGAACTGCAATGCCGCCACGGGATTGGCCGCCAGTTCTTGTCCCTTGCGGCTGTTGAAGTTGGTGTACCAGACAATACCTTGCGCATCGACGCCCTTGATCAGCACGATCCGGGTCGATGGACGGCCATCGGCCGCGACCGTGGCCAGCGTCATGGCATTGGGTTCGGGCAACTGTGCGTCGATCGCCTGCTTCAGCCAGCTCTCGAACTGCACCATCGGCTGGCTGTCGGCTGCGGCCTCATCCAGCTCAGCACGCTCATAACTTTTTCGCAGGTCGGCAATACGGGTGTCCATGGCGCCAGTATGCCGCCGCGCGAGCGGGCGCATGGTGTTGCACCCTAAGTGGAACGCCTTAGGTGATCCTCCGACTGTTGATTGGGCTGCGCCACCCCCATGCTAGACAGACAGCGGTGCCTCGGGTTCATTGAAGGTGTCGGGAGCAAAACACATTGAAATCTCAACCTGTCGTGATCGTGCTGGCTGCCGGGCTGGGCAGCCGCTTTCTCGGGCCACTGCACAAGCTGGCCCAGCCACTGGGCTCGACCACGGTCCTGGGCAAGACTATCGGGCACGCCATTGAAAGCGGCCTGGCGGTGGTGGTGGTCACGACCGAGCGTTTGGCGGCCGAGGCGGCGCGGTGGGTGGCCCGGCGTGATGTTGTGGTGTTGCCAGAGGTCGGCAGTGCCGGGGCCGGATCGCTGGGCATGGGCCATTCGATTGCGGCGGGTGTGGCCGCACGGCCGCAGGCGGGCGGCTGGCTGGTGCTGCCCGGCGACATGCCGTTGGTGACGCCGGCCAGCTTGAAGGCGGTTGCGGCCGGCCTGGCCCAGCATGCTGTGGTGTACGCCCAGCATCTGGGGCGGCGCGGCCACCCTGTCGGGTTTTCTGCCGAGCTGTTTTCTGAACTGGTGCAACTCGGCGGAGACGACGGTGCACGCCGTGTCGCCGCACGCTACCCGTCGGTCGGACTGGAACTGCCTGACCCAGGGGTGCTGATTGATGTCGATACCGAGGCCGACCTGGCCCTCCTGCGGTCGGGCACCGTGGCAGGTGTGCGCCCGGTGGGGCAGGTCGGGCAGATGGGCTAGGTCAGCCCCTGCTGCTTTGCCAAAGCCAGCAGGCGTTCGCTCTCGCGGTCACCCATGCGGTGACCGCGCAAGGCCTCCACGGTTTGCACCAGGTAGTCCAGCGTGCTGCCATAACGGCCACGGGCATGCCGAAGGATGTGCAGCATCTCGGCGTCGTCCAGCCTGCCCGTGAAGTTGGGGCTGCGGCGGCTGAGCGTGAACCCCAGCGCATTGACCTCGCCCGCTGCCGTCTGGCAGCGCAGCCAGCGCGGATCGTAGACCCCGTTGGGCATCTCGCGCAGCCACAGCCGCTGCAACTCGTCGGCCGCGTGCTGTCGGGCCACGCGAAACACCATGCCGCGGCACATCCCGCCCGATACCAGCGCGTAAACCAGGCCCGGCTGCTCGGGTGTGCCACGGTTGATCCGCGACCGCATCTGGAACGCGCGGTGCCAGCCACGCACCACCGCAGGGCGATGCTCGACGGCATCGAACTCCGGCCGCCAGATCAGCGACGCGTAACCAAACACCCACAGGTCGCGCTGGCCACCCCACTGCTGGTGGACATGTTGCAGCATGGTGTGCGGGTCTCGGTGGGGCGTGGCAAGCATGCGTGAGAGCATGCCAGAGCCGGGCCCCGCCAGTGCTGCCCCGCCGGCTTCGCATCTTGCGCGCTCAAGCGTTGACGATGTAACCAGGTTACATGATAATTTACCCATCAGTTACCTGGACGCCGTATGAACAACCGCATAACCGACGTGACCGGCCGCATCCGCGAGCGCAGTGCAGCGTTGCGCGCAGCCTATCTGGTTCGGATCGCCCGGTTGAAGGACCGGCCGCCGGGCGCCGAGCGCATGGGTTGTGCCAACGTGGCGCATGCTTTTGCCGCATTGCCAGGTGACCAGCGCTTGCGTGTGGTGGCCGAGCGAGCACCCAATCTGGCGGTGGTGACGGCCTACAACGACATGCTGTCGGCACACCAGCCTTACGAGAGCTACCCGACGCTGATCCGCGACGAAGCGGCCCGTCGCGGCGCCACCGTGCAAGTGGCGGGCGGCGTGCCGGCGATGTGCGACGGTGTCACGCAAGGTCTGCCGGGCATGGAGTTGTCGCTGTTTTCGCGCGACGCCATCGCGATGGGCACGGCAGTGGCGTTGACCCACGATGTCTTTGACGGCGCCTTGCTGCTGGGGGTTTGCGACAAGATCGTGCCCGGGCTGCTGATCGGCGCCTTGCACTTTGGTCATCTGCCCTGCGTGTTCGTGCCCGCCGGGCCGATGAGCACCGGCCTGTCGAATGGTGACAAATCCAAGGTGCGCGAGCGCTTTGCGCAAGGTCAAGTGGGCCGGGATCAGCTGCTCGCCGCCGAACAGGCCGCTTACCACGGGCCCGGCACCTGCACTTTTTATGGCACCGCCAACAGCAACCAGATGCTGCTGGAGGCCATGGGCCTGCATGTGCCCGGCGCAGCGTTTGTGCATCCGCACGACGGCCTGCGTGACGCGCTGACCCGCGAGGCGGTGGCCACGCTGCTGGGCATCACCCGGCGTGCCCGTTACACGCCGATCGGCCAACTGGTGGACGAGCGGGTGATCGTCAACGCGATGGTCGCGTTGTTGGCCACCGGCGGATCCACCAACCACCTGATCCACTGGGTGGCCGTTGCACGAGCTGCTGGCATCTTGATCGATTGGACCGATTTTGCCGACCTGTCCGCCGCAGTGCCGCTGCTGGCCCGGGTGTATCCCAACGGCAGCGCCGATGTGAACCAGTTCCAGGCGGTTGGCGGGCCGGGCTATGTGCTGCGTGAATTGTTGGATGCCGGCCTGATGCATGGCGACGTGATGACCGTGGCAGCCGGCGGCCTCGCGGCCTATGGCCAGGTCCCCCATCTGCAGGCCGGTGCCGCCGGTGTTGCGCCCACGCTGGCCTGGGCGCCGACGTCCGCCAGCATTGACGACAGCGTCCTGCGGCCGGTGGCCGCACCGTTTTCGGACAGTGGTGGCCTGAAGTTGCTGGTGGGCAACCTGGGCCGGGCGGTGATCAAGGTGTCTGCCGTGCCCGACGACCGGCATGTGATCGAGGCGCCGGCCCGGGTGTTTGATGGCCAGGAGGCGCTGCACCGCGCCTTCCAGGCCGGCGAACTCGACCGGGATGTGGTGGCTGTGGTGCGATTTCAGGGGCCTCAAGCCAATGGCATGCCGGAGCTGCACAAGCTGACGCCGCCGTTGGCGGTGTTGCAGGGCAAGGGCTTTCGGGTGGCGCTGGTGACCGACGGTCGCATGAGCGGCGCTTCGGGCAAGGTGCCGGCAGCCATCCACGTCAGCCCGGAGGCCTTGGCCGGGGGCCCGTTGGCGCGGGTGCGTGACGGCGACGTGATCCGGCTCGATGCCAACGCCGGCACGCTGGCTGCGCTGGTCGGCGAGGCCGAATGGCTGGCGCGCACACCGGCCCTGATCAGCCCAGAGCAGGCCGAGGACAACGCCTACGGCCTCGGTCGGGAGCTCTTTGGTGGGCTGCGCCGCACCGTGCGCAGCGCCGAAGAGGGTGCCATCACCTGGGTTTGAGTGCCTTCAAGACCGCTGCGTTGCAGCGGCCGTGCGCGCCCAGAGAGGGGCAACGAGCCGCCGAAGGCTCGCCATACTCTGGCGCGCTCGTGCACCTACCCCAACCAGGCTGGCCACAATTTCAATCCACACTGCAAGGACATGACCATGATCAATACCCTCAGCCTGGCCAGCCACGGGCCGGTGATTCCGGTGATCGTGCTGCAGCGTGTCGAGGACGCTGTGCCGCTGGCCGAGGCCTTGCTGGCCGGTGGCGTCAAGGTGCTGGAGGTGACCTTGCGCACGCCGGTTGCATTGCGCTGCATCGAGGCCATCGCCAAGGCACTGCCCGAGGCCCTGGTGGGCGCGGGCACCATACGCTCGGCGGCCGATGCCCAGGCGGCGCTGGACGCCGGCAGCCGGTTTGCGGTCAGCCCGGGTTACACCGCAGAGATTGGCGCTGCATGTCGCCGTATCGGCCTGCCCTTGTTGCCGGGCGTGGCAACGGCCAGTGAGGTGATGGCGGCCAGTGCCGACGGGCTGGACTTTCTCAAGTTCTTCCCCGCGGTGCAGGCGGGTGGTCTGGCCATGCTCAAGGCGTTGGGCGGGCCGTTCCCCGACATCGTGTTCTGCCCCACCGGCGGCATCACGGTCGACTCGGCGCCTCAGTTTCTGGCGCTGTCCAATGTCAAGGTCTGCGGCGGGTCCTGGTTGACACCGGCCGACGCCGTGGCGGCCGGCGACTGGGCCCGTATCACCCGGTTGGCGCGCGAGGCACGTGCCCTGCGCGGCTGACAACCAGAACCGTCGCGCCGGTCAGGCGGCGCGACGCTCGATCAACTCGATCTTGTAGCCGTCCGGGTCGGTGACAAACGCGATCATCGTCGTGCCGCCCTTGACCGGGCCGGGCTCCCGGGTCACGGCGCCACCGAGCGCCTCGGCCTTGTCGCGCAGCGCCGTGCAGGTGCCGACCACGTCGACCACGCCTATGGCGATATGGCCATAGGCGGTGCCCAGGTCGTAGCGGTCGATGCCGTAGTTGTAGGTCAGCTCGATCTCGGCCTGGCCCGGATTGCCGCCATAGCCGACAAAGGCCAGGTCGTACTGCTGCTCGGGCCGCAGCGTGGTGCGCAACAACTCCATGCCCAGCACCTGGGTGTAGAAATCGATGGCGCGCTGCAAGTTGCCTACGCGCAGCATGGTGTGCAACATCAGCATGGGGTGTCCTGTTTAGGTTGATGCATCGAGTGTGCCCGATACGACGGGGCTCGCAGTCAATCAGGCCGGCGCGCGGTCCAGCCAGATGCCCAGGCCCTGGGCGTTGAGCTCGATGTCCAGCGCCAGACCAGCGATGCCGGCGTCGATATCCTGCAGGCCATGCCGCTCGAGTTGCTCGCGGCAGCGTTGTGTCAGGCCCGCCTTCAGCGCAGCATGGCGTGCGGATGCGCCGCGCTGGGCCAGTGCCAGGGTCACCATCGCGTCGATCTGCTCGAACAACAACCCGGCCAGGCGCCGCACGTCGCCGACACGGCCGTAGTGCGTGAGGTACATCCAGTCCGGCTCGCGCGCCAGCAGGCGCTGGATGGAATTTCGCAGCGGTTCGGGCTCGAACTGCACTGGCGTCGAGGTGGGCATGATCCACGCGCCCTGGGCTGTGTCGAACTCCCGGTAACTGAGCCCGAAGGTGTCGCCGGTGAACCATCCCCGGCTGCGTTCGTCCCAGATGCAATGGTGGTGGCGTGCATGCCCGGGCGTGTCGATGAACAGCAGCGGCCGGCCCGCCAAATGCACCGTCATGCCATCGGCGGTAGCCTGCACCCGCTCGGCGGGCACTGCCACCAGGCTGCCGTAAGCGCTGTCCATCTCGGCTTGCCCGTAGACCGCCAACGCACCCTGGTAGAGCGCCTGCGGATCGATCATGTGGCGTGCGCCGCGCGGGTGCACCAGCAACGTGGCATTGGGCAGCGACTGCATCAGCAGGCCGGCGCCGCCTGCATGGTCCAGGTGCACATGGGTGGGGATGACATAGTCCACCGCAGACGGCGCCAGCCCCAGGTCGGCCAGCGTGGCCAGCAGGCGCGGCACGGCAAAGTTGGTGCCGGTGTCGATGAAGGCTGCGCGGCCGTTTTCGACCAGCAGGAACGAGGCATCGAACATCGGCCGGTGGAAGCCGGTATCGATCACGAACACACCATCAGACAGCGATTGAACGAAGGGCAGGGCCATGGCGTAGGGGTTCAAGTCAGCAGGCCATGCTGGCCGGGCATGTACGAGGGCATGAAAAAAGGCAGGGGGATGCCCTGCCCAGGTTCAGCGCTGGCGTGTCGGCCAGGGGCAAGATCGACGCATCAACCCTGGGAGTTGGCGTACAGCGCCCACAGCCGGCCCAAATCAGCCGAGCCATCGTTGCCTTGCACGCTGCGCAGCGTCTGCACGGCCTTGGCCTTGTGTTTTCCAGTCTGCAACAGGGCCATGCCCAGGCGAAGCTTGGCATCGTCGGGGCGCTTCAGGCCACCCTTGGCGATCCCTTGCTCAATCAGGGACACGCCCTTGTCCGCCTGGCCCATGGTGGCGTAGGCATAGCCTAGTTGCACCAGTTCGCCACCGTCCTTGTTGCTCGCAGCGGACATGGCCCGTTGCTCGATGGACGCCTTGCCCTCGCTCTCTTGCTTGTTAGCCAGGTCACGCAGGCGCTTGTGGCGCTCGGCCTCAGCGCCGGTGCCCAGCGCGCCGGCGGCAAAGCCCTTGTCGACGATGGCTTTGCCTTCTGCCGGGTAGCCCGCCTGCAACGCCAGCTGGGCCATCTCCATGAACTCGTCGGTCTTGCCGAGTGAGCCAGTAGCCAGCTTCAGGCGCATCACGTCGAGCGAGAAACGCTGCGAGAAGCCGCTCTTGTTGGGCAGCCTGCCCAAATAAATAGCCCAATAGTCCTTCTTGGGGTAGTTGTACAGCAGCTTTTCCAGCGTCGCAGCCTGCCCGGCGGTGCTGCCGGTGCGCTGCTGGGCATCGGCCAGGCGCAGCAGGTCGGCCTCCTCGGGTTTGCGCCCGCCTTGCTCTGCGGCGGACACGGCCGCCGCTGCGTCCCTGGCAATCGCGGCAAAGTCGCCGCTGTTGCCTTGCAGGTAGGCCTGCAATTGCTTCAGCGACGCGCTGTTGTTACCGGCGGCATGGGCCTTCTGCACCCACTGGTTGGCCTTGGCGATGTCTTTGGACGCGGCATAGGCCGATGCGATCTGCTCGGCAACCTGCCCCTGCTCGTTGCCTGACACCTTGCCGTAGATCGACTCCAGCGACTGGATTGCCGTGCTGTTGTCACCGGCCCGTTGTGCGGCGGCAGCACGCATGCGGTCAATCTGCAGCATCTCGGCTGGTGTCTTGTTGGACACGCCATCGGCTTCGCGCACCTTGCCCAACGCTTCCTTGCCCTTGCCGGCCTTGATCAACTCGTACGCCTGCTGCAGCGGCTTGCCCACCTCGGGGCGCACCGACTGCGCAATGGCCACACCGGGCTGGCTGAGTACGCCGGCCAGCAGCAGGGCCGCGGCAACCGTTTGAAGCATCTTCATCGTCGCGCTCAATTCATGAACTGTTCGTTGCCGACCAGGCCGATCTTGGTCACGCCCAGGCGCTGCGCGCTGGCCATCACCATCGCCACGACCTTGTAGCTGACCAGCTTGTTGGGGCGCA
>JBKJKU010000262.1:0-12413 GCA_046597355.1 Aquabacterium sp. | reverse complement strand
CCGACGCGGGTTGATGCCGTTGCGCGGAAAGTCCATCAGCGCGGCGGCAAACAGCGGCGCCATTTGGGCCGCGGTGCCGCGCTGAAAGCCTTCCGTGCTGGCCCGGGCTTCGAACAGCGGCTTGCCGCTGGCCCGGTCGCGCAGCAGCAAGGCCACTTCGCGGTCGTAGCGCGGATGGCCAAAATTCACCGGTCCGCCCCAAGGTCCGCCCGCGTACGGGCCACGCCACAGCCCGTGGCGCCACGCACCATAGCCACTGTTGAAACGGTGTCCACCGCCCCACCAGAACGGATCGTCCCAGGGCGAGCGGTCGCTGCGCGACACCCGGGCGCCAACCTGCACCAGCACGTCGGGGTCGCTGCCGACCGGCGCGGGCGCGAAGCCGGCACGGGCCAGCGCTGCGGCGGCGGCATCCTCCAGCAACTGGGCTTCATCGGCCCGCGCCTGCTGCGACGGCAGGCGCTCAAACCGGTACAGGCCGGGCGCGCGTCCGGTCGGCCAGTCGCCGTAGCTGGAAACATCGACGGGCAGCGAATTGACCGCAGCGCAGCCCGACACCAGCGCCAATCCCGCCAGCACGCCGGCCAGCCCACCGGCCAGCGCGGCCCGCCGGCCCCAAGTTGTCGAGTGCTGCTGGTCCATCTGGTGTTGCTCCTGGCGTGTGGGTGCGGGTACGGGTGTGGCCGGAATTTGCGCTACCGGACGGCCCCGCGCCGCGCCGCGCCGTCCGCCGCCCAACCGCCTGCCGCCTAACCGTCAGCCGCCCAACCGGTCAGTCGCCCAACCGGTCAGTCGCCCGACGGCCAGCCCGTGCCCGCTGCAACCGGCGCGGGCCGGACCAGCGTGACCACCTGACTGCCCGTGGTGGTTGGGGTGGGTGCACAAGCCTCATCATCATCATCAAACGCCTTGTCGCCGCCTGCATCCGGCCGGCCGCTGGGCACCAGCGTGGTGAACGGAAACAAGTTGCGGTCCATCAGGTGCGACAAGGTGATGTTGCCCATTGCCCTGGCCATGTTTTCGACCCGGCCGGGGTGCTGGCGTTCCCAGTCGTTGATCATCTTCTTGATCTGCACCCGCTGCAGGTTGTCCTGGCTGCCACACAGCGTGCACGGGATGATCGGAAATTGCTGGTGCTCGGCCCAGCGCACCAGGTCGGCCTCGGCCACGTAAGCCAGCGGCCGGATCACGGTGTGCTGGCCGTCGTCGCTGACCAGCTTGGGCGGCATGCCCTTGAGCCGGCTGCCAAAAAACATGTTCATCAGCAGCGTGACCACCATGTCGTCGCGGTGGTGGCCAAGCGCAATCTTGGTCGCACCCAGCTCAGCTGCCACCCGGTACAGGATGCCGCGGCGCAGGCGCGAGCACAGGCTGCACATCGTCTTGCCCTCGGGCACCAGGCGGGTGACGATGCTGTAGGTGTCCTGGTTCTCGATGTGGAACGGCAGGCCGCGTGCACGCAGGTAGGCGGGCAACACCTCGGCCGGAAAGCCCGGCTGCTTCTGGTCCAGGTTGACGGCGATCAGCTCGAAGCGGATCGGCGCGCGCTTTTGCAGGCCCAGCAGGATGTCGAGCATCCCGTAGCTGTCCTTGCCGCCCGACAGGCAGACCATCACCCGGTCGCCCTCTTCGATCATGTTGAAGTCGACGATGGCCTGGCCCACCTGGCGGTGCAGGCGCTTGCTCAGCTTGTTGTGCTCGAAGGCGTCTTTTCTGGCGCGGCTGTCGGGCGCGGCGTTAGCCCGGACGGCGGGGTTGGCGGCGCTGACGGTGCCGGTGTTCACGCCGCGTCCTTCATGCCAAACACCTCGCAGCCCACCGCGTCGCAATCCGGGTAGACGTCCGGCTTCTCGGTGGACACCCGGGCCGCCCGCACGCGGGGATGGGCCAGCATCAGGCGCAGAACGTCGTCGGCCAGGGTTTCCTGCAGATGGATATGGCCGCGCGAGACCCGCTCGGCGATCGTGCGGCGGATGAAGTCGTAGTCCAGCACCTCGTCGAGTTGGTCCTGGGTGGGGGTGGACAGCGCCAGCGGCACGTAGAGATCCACATTGATCTTGACGCGTTGCTCGCCCTTTTTCTCGAACTCATGCACGCCGATGTTGATCCACACCTCGTAGTCGCGCAAAAACAGCCGGCGGCAGTTCATCAGGCTGGGGTTGGTGAGCAGGCTTTGCATGTCAGGACTCAGTTAGGGGCTTGGGCGCCAGCTGCTGCTGGGCCAGAAACAACACATCTCGCGGCTGGCCCAGCAGGTGCTGGCCGCCGTCGACCACCAGCGTGTGACCCGTGATGGCGGGCGATTCGAGCAAGAAGCGAACGGCGCGCGCGATGTCGTCGGGGGTGGACGATCGCTGCAGTGGCGTCAACCGATGCGCGGCGTCGAACTCGGCCTCGTTCATCGGGCCTGAGACCAGCGTGACACCGGGCGACACCGCGTTGATGCGCAACTGCGGCGCCAGCGCTTGGGCCAGCATCACGGTGGCCTCGGCCAGCGCGGCCTTGGACAGCGTGTACGAGAAGTAGTCGGGGTTGGGGTTGACCAGCTTCTGGTCCAGCAGGTTGACAACGCAGCCGGTGGCTGCCGCGCCGGCGGTTGACCGGTCCAGCAGGTGGGCGTGCAGTGCACGCGCCAGCAGCACGGCCGGCGCGGTGTTGCTGCGCCAGGCGCGGTCCAGGGTGCGGGTGGAAAAGGTCGGCACGCTGTCGTACTCGAACAGCGAGGCATTGTTGACCACCGCGTCCAGCCGGCCCAGCGCGGCCACCGCCGCGGGTACCAGCGCCTCGCAGGCCGCATCGTCGGTCAGGTCGGCGGCCAGCACGCGGGCACGGGCGCCAAAGGCGCGTGCTTCGTCGGCAGTAGCCTCGGCGTCGGCCAGCGACGGCGCACCACCGCGGCAATGCAGCACCACATCCCAGCCGTGGCGCGCCAGGTCCAGCGTGATGACGCGGCCGATGCGCCGCGCCGCGCCCGTGACCAGCGCCACCGGCCGATGGGTGGCGGCCGACGGGGTTGGCGTGGACGGCGACGGCGACGGGGTCGGCGACGGGGACGGCAGGGGAGGTGAGGAGGACAACATGCTTTCTACAATGCCCCGATGGGCCAGATTTTTGACACCGCACCCGACGCTGCCGGGCAATCCGCCAGTGTAGCCAGCGCTCTGGACAGCGTGGTGCGCCGGGCCATCGAGGACAACGGCGGCTGGCTGCCTTTCGATGCCTTCATGGCGTTGGCGCTGTATGCCCCCGGGCTGGGCTACTACGCCAACCACCGCCGCAAGTTCGGCGCCATGCCGTCATCCGGCAGTGATTTTGTGACCGCACCCGAGTTGTCGCCGCTGTTTGCCCAGGCGCTGGCAGCCCAGGTGGCCCAGGCACTGCTGGCGCTGGCCGGGGCGGGCGGCCCGCCGCAGTTGATGGAGTTTGGCGCCGGGTCGGGCGCGCTGGCCGAAGGTCTGCTGGACGCGCTGGACGCCCGCGGCGATGCGCGGCTGGTGGTGCAGCGCTACGCCATCGTCGATCTGTCGGGCACGCTGCGCGAGCGTCAGCAGGCCCGGCTGGCGCGTTTTGGTGGCCGCATCCAGTGGCTGGACGCGTTGCCCGAAGTTTTTGACGGCGTGGTGCTGGGCAATGAGGTGCTGGACGCGATGCCGGTGCAGTTGCTGGCCTTTGATGGCCAGCACTGGTTCGAGCGCGGTGTGGCCATGGCTGACGCTGCCGAGACCAATGCTGATGGCGCGCTTTTGGCCTGGTCGGACCGGCCCACGCCGTTGCGCCCGCCGCTGGACGCCGACTTTGTGCCCGGCACCGTGGTCGAGATTCATCCGCAGGCCGATGCCTTTGTCAGCACGGTTGCGGCCCTGCTGCGGCGCGGCGTGGTGATCTTCATCGACTACGGCTTCCCCGAGGCCGAGTTCTACCTGCCGCAGCGCCACGGCGGCACGCTGATGTGCCACCAGGCCCACCGTGCCGACACCAACCCGCTGGTCGACCTGGGGGCCAAGGACATCACCGCCCATGTCAACTTCAGCGGCATCGCGCTGGCCGGGCAGGACGCCGGGCTGGACGTGATCGGCTACACCTCGCAAGCGCGCTTTTTGCTCAACTGCGGTCTGGTGGACCTGATGGCCGGCGTCAGTCTGGCGCAGCGCGCCATGGCGCAAAAGCTGGTCAACGAGCACGAGATGGGCGAGTTGTTCAAGGTCATCGCGATGTCGCGCGGTGTGTCCTTTGATCCGCTGGGTTTTGCGCAGGGCGACCGCAGCCACCGGCTGTGAGGCCGCATCGCCCCGATCCATGCGCTGGCTGATCGTCTTCTTCCTGGCACTGATCCTGTTCGGCGGCCTGCAACGCTGGCTGCGCAAGATCGGCCTGGGCCGCCTGCCGGGCGACTTCACGCTGCGGTTCTGGGGCCGTGAGTTCTACGTGCCGCTGGCGTCCAGCCTGTTGCTGAGCTTCGTGGCGATGCTGATCGGGCATTGGTTTTGAGCCTGCCGGGCCATGCCGCTGCCGGCTTCGGCGGGCGGGCTCAGCGCCGCAGCACCGCGCCCGATCCGGGCGGCCGCGCATAGTCGGCGTTGAGTTGGGCAAACGTGGCCTCGCGCTCCGACGCGATGAAGGCGCGCAGGCCGTTGCTCTGGAACGGCCGCAAGGTGCTGTCGTGGTGCAGCACGATCTCGGCGGCCAGCGCCCAGTCGATCTGACCGGCTGCGCCAGTGATCCACAGCAGGTTGGGCTCGGGCAGCAGGCCGACCAGCGCCTCGGCAGCAAGGTCTGCCGGCACGGCAGACAGCTTGACCTGCTGCGGCCAGCGGTCGGGTGTGGGGGCGTCCAGCCGCTGCGGTGGCCACAGCAGCAGCAGGCGGTGCGGCGGGTAGGTTTCAACCGCCGTGCCCGCCGGCGTGGTGACGAACTCTGTGGTGGACGCCAGCACCTCGCGCACCGCGCCAGTCCAGGCGCCGGGCTGCCAGGTGGCCAGCAGCCGCGGGTGGCTGGCACGCCGCAGTTGCAGCGATTGCAGGCCGGGCTGCCAGCCTATTTCGGCGTTGTCGTGGTCATCGCTGACTTGCTGTGCCGCCACACCGTGGCTGGCGCGCCGCGTGGTGCCGTGCAACGCGTCGGCGTCGGGGGGCGGTGGCGTGATGACCGGCGGCAGGTCGACCGTGGGCGAAATCGCCGCCTGGGCCTGCTCGGCCACCAGATCGACGACCGGCAGGGTCACGGCAGGGATGTCGCTGCGTGCGGGCGGCACGCGGGGCAGCAGCACCTCGGGCAGGTCGGGCACGTCCACCACATCGTCGGTGTCCCAGGTCTGGCCGCTGCGCAATGTGCCGCCTTTGCGCCGGGCCATGCCGGCAGCCCCGGCGGTGTGCTCGGGATGCAGCCGGGCCAGCAAGCCGTCGTGCAGGTCCGCCAGGTCGGTGTCCGCGGCGGCGGGGGGCTGCGCGGCCGGGCGCATGCGGCGCACAAAATCGTCCAGTGCGCGGGTCGGGTCGTCGTCGGGGGTGGCGGGGCTCATCAGGCAACCTTCATGCAGTGCTTTGCGGGGTTGGGGCGGGTGGTTTGTGGCCGGCGGCAGGTGGGGTAGCCGTGCAGGATCGGTGTTGGAGCCGCAACAATTTGGAGTCAAAAGCCTAGGTTTTTACCCTCGGATTGGGTTTCGCGCTCTAGACCCTGCACGGCACACTGATGTCCATGGTGCAGCGCTTGCACCCGACAAGTCTCCCACCTCAACCTTTTACGAAAGACCATCATGACCCAAACCAGCCTGCGTGCCGTCACCCTCAAGACCGTTGCCAACTACACCCAAGCCGCCGAGCGCGCTGTCGGTGCCTACCGTGCCGGCGGTCATCGCCTGATCAGCGCCATGCAGCGCGGTGTCGACCAGGCCGCCAAGCAAGGCGCCGAGCGCCTGGCGCCGCGTCTGGCTGCCGCCCTGCGCCGCGCCGGTGGCAGCATGACCGGTCTGGCCGCCAAGGGTCTGGACGCCGTCAGCAGCCGCACCGAGCGCGCCATCGAGATGAGCAGCACGGGCGTGAGCACCCAGGTCAGCCGCGTGGCCGATCTGGCCGAAGGCGCCGACAACCGCGTCGTGGTGTCCGGCCTGCAAGCTGCCGTGCGCATCAGCCTGCCGGGCGCGCAAGCCGCGCTGGCGATCTCCGAGCGTGTGGCTGCCGGTGCCAGCAAGCTGCCGGGCGCCCCGGTCAAGGTCAAGGCGGTGGTGGCCAAGGCCAAGCCCGCCGCGTCGGCCGGTCGCCGTGCCGCTGCCAAGCTGGATGCCAAAGTTGAAGTTGTCGCCAAGACCGCCGCCGCCACCGTGAAGAAGGCCAAGAAGGCCATCGCGCCGGTCGCTGCTGAACTCAAGGCAGCCGTCAAGCCCAAGGCTGTTCGCAAGCCGGCCGCCAAGCCTGCTGCCAAGCCTGTCGCGGTGGTTGCCAAGGCCCCGGTTGCGCGCCGTGCCGCCAAGGCCAAGCCGGTCGCGCAATCGGTCGATGCTGCGGCCGACGCTATCGCCGCCTGATCGTCAGGCCGTCGCCATGCGCCAGCTCAGCGGGCACGACGCGGGGTATCTGTACGCAGACACCGCGACCTCGAACGCCAACGTCAGCCTGCTGCACATCTTTGACCAGGCCACCGCGGCTGGCGGGGTGGTGCGGTTCAAGACGGTGCTGGCGCACATCGAGCGGCGGCTGTCTGCGTCGCCGCTGTTTCGCCAGCGCTTGCAGACCGTGCCGCTGGGCCTGGACCACCCGTACTGGGTGGACGACCAGGACTTTGACCTCGAATACCACGTCCGCCACATCGCCCTGCCCAAGCCGGGCGACTGGCGGCAGTTTTGTATCCAGGTCTCGCGCATCCATGCGCGGGCACTCGATCGGGACCGCCCGTTGTGGGAGCTCTACGTCATCGAGGGGCTGGACAGTTTTCTAGACCTGCCGGTGGGCAGTTTTGCCGTGCTGCTGAAAACGCATCTGGCGGCCGTGGGGCCGCAGCGCTTGAGCGAGCTCAGCGCCCTGTTGCTCGACGACAGCAGCGCGCCGCTTGACGATGGCCCGGCCAGCCCCTGGTTTGCCGATTCGGCGCCGGGGCGTTTGTCGCTGGTGGGCCGGGGACTGGTCAAGTCAGCCGCTGCGCCGCTGCGGCTGGTGCGGCCGCTGGCACGGGTGGCAACCCATGTTGCACCCGCTGCTGCCGCGTTGGCCAGCGAGATGCTGCTGCGGCCGCAGAACCTGCCGGTCACGCGTTTCAACTCGGTCGTCTCGCCGCACCGGGTGCTGGAGACCCGCCGCTTCACCGACGCCGAGGTCGAGGCCGTGCGCGGCCTGGTCGATGGCGCAAGCGTCGAAGACGCGGTGCTGGCAGTCTGTGGCGGTGCATTGCGCCGCTACCTGGACGCCAAGGGTGAACTGCCTGGCGGCCACAACCTGACCGCGCTGGTGGCAAAGCCCGAGGTCGGCGACGCTGCCGCGGGCATCGGGGCCATGCACTGGCGCCATCTGCAACTGGGCACCGACATCGCCGATGCGGTGCAGCGCCTGGCGGCGGTCAAGGCACAGGCCCAACATGCGCCCGATGCCGTGACCCGTGTGGCCGACAGCCCGGACCTGGCCGAGGCCGGTACCGTGGCGCCGGCGCCGCTGTTGTCCTGGTCGCGCCGGTTGGCGGGGCGGGTCGCGGCCCGTCTGGGGTTGCGTGCGCCAGCGGCCAACTGCGCCATCACGGAAGTGCCCGCCCCGGCGGTGCCGCTGTACCTGTGCGGTGCCCGCATGAGCTACTTTTCGGCCATCCTGCCGATCACCGATGGCCTGGGCCTGGCTTTTGCGGTCACGCGCTACGACGGCCGCCTGGTGATCTCGCCCACCTCATGCCGAGAGCTGATGCCCGATCCTGAAGCGTTTGCGCTGTGCCTGCGCGACAGCTTTCAGGAGTACCTGGCACTGGCGCAAGCCCGGTCGCGCGCCAAGCCGGCGGCTGGCCGGCGCCGCGCGCCGGCCAAGGCCCCAAAGCCCGCAGCGCCGGTAAAAGTTGTCAAGGCCGCAAAGGCCGTCAGGTCCGTCAACGCTGTCAAGCCCGGCAACGCCGTGAAGGCGAGCAAGCCCGTCGAGGCTGTCAAGCCCGTCAAGCCCGTCACGCCCATCAAGCCGGTCAAGCCCGCCCGGGTGCCCAAGCTGGCCAAGGCTGCCTGATCATCTGGCAGCCCGGCCGTTGCGGCGGCCCGGCCGTCAGATCGGCAGCATTGCGTGCGTCATCGCGCGGTAGGCCATGCCGGACAGCCCGGCAGGCTTGAACGGTGTCCAGGCACCCTCGGGCTGCGCCAGCCGGTCGGCCAGGATGCACAGCACCATCGCGTTAAAGCCCAGCCCGGTGTGGCTGCCCGCCACCCGGATGTTCTCGTAGCCGTGCTCGGGCGCGTCGATGGTGGCCTCTTGTGGCGGCACCACGCCGTCGCTGATCGAATACAGGCAGCTCATGGGCACGCTGGGCACCAGGTGCTCGCGCAGCTTTTTGACGCGCGGTTGCATCACATGCACGTTGGGCCCCATCGGGTGGGCAACCATGCGGTAGAGCGCTTTGACCAGCCGGGGTGACTGGCTGCCCGCTGCGTCCACGCTGACCGGGCTGCCCAGCGTGATGATCTGGCGCACACATTCAGGCGCCTCGTGCGCGCCGTACAGCGCAAACACCCCGCCCAGGCTCCAGCCGATCAACGTGACCTTGCGGCCGGTGTGGTGGTGCAGGTGGCGGATTTTTTGCTCCAGCGCCTCGGCGTGGCGGCGCTGGAACCCGATGTTGCGGCCCAGGCCCCAGGTCTGCACGTCGTAGCCCCGGCCGCCCAAATAGGCTTTGATCGCGACCAGCGTGAGCTCGTCGGCCATGAAACCCGGCAACAGCAGTACCGGGTGACCATCGCCTTGCGGCGCGGTTGAAAGCATCGGCCAGGCCAATGGCAGCAGCGCCATTTCAGCCAGTGCGCGCACTTCCATCAGCGAATACAAACGGTGCGGTGCACCTTGGTGGGGGTGTCTCGTGGCCATGAACGGGGAGTGTTGAAGGTCTCGCACCATTGTGGACCGTTCGCCGGGGCCGCCGGAGGGTGATCGGTCTAGAGAACGCCTTCGGCCCGTGCTGTACGGCGCCGGCCGCCACCACCCGCCACCACCCGCCCCCGGCCACCCACCACCCGCCACGGCGATCAGCCCCCCTGGCGCTGCGTTGATCGACCGATCGGCCCGGCCGGCCAACCGCCACCATCCAGGCTACGCCAGTGCTGGCGGGTGCCTGCCTTGTCGAACCGATGCTGCCGATGAAATTTTTTCTCGACCTGCCCCTGGGCCGGCGCCTGGGCGCGGCCACAGCGCTGCTGCTGCTGTTGCTGGGGCTGAGCACCGCGCTGTCGCTGACCCGCATCCGCCAGCTCGACCAGCAGGTCGACCAGTTCGAGTTGAACACCTTGCCCGCGGTGCGGCTGCTGCACGACCTGGCCGCTGGCGTTGAAGACCTGCGCGGCATGGCCGCCCTGCACCTGGTGCTGAGCGGCACGGCCGAGCTGCCGGCGCTGGAATCGCGCATGCTGGGCCAGCGCCAGCGCATGGACCAGCGCCTGGCGGCGTGCGCCCGGCGGCTCAAGACCGAGTCCGATCAGCGGCACAACGCAGCCGTGCGCGTCAGCGTGGACCGGTTCTGGGAAGCGCAAGACCAGTTGATGGTGCTGTCGCGCCGCGCCGCGTCAGATCCGGCCGCCGCAGCGGCAGCACGCGTGCTGCTCACCGGCGCGGCGCAGCAGGCCTATTTGCAGTTGGGCGCCGATTTGGCGGCCTGGTGGGACGATGTCGAGCAGCGTGCCGGGCTGGCCGCCAGCCAGGCCCACAGCCACGCTGCCAACACGGCGGCAGGGTTGCTGGCGCTGCTTGCGGTCGGTTTGCTGGGTGTAGTCGCCGCTGTGTTGAGGCGCTTGCCGCCTGCCGCGCTGGCGCAGGGCCCGGATGCAGGCACGGCCCGCGATGCGGCGCCGGTGTATCCGCTGTCAGCGCCGCCCCCGGGCAGCCCATCGCCGGCCGAACGTGCCCGCTTGGCCATTGGCCGGGCGCGCGCTGACCCAGCGCCGACGCCAACCGTGCACACCGGCCTGGTCGACCCACCACAGACCCGCAGCCCGGACGGTGAACCGGTGCCCCGCACCGAACAGGCCGACGCCGACGCCACCGCCGACCCCGCTACCGATCCGGCCAGACGCTGACGCAGAGCGCTTGCGCCGCGCGCTGGCCCAGGCGCAGGCTGCGCGGTACCTTCGTGCAATGCCAATCAGGGCTTGCCGGCAGGCTCGCGCAGGTAGATCTCCACCCGCCGGTTCAGCGCGCGGCCGTAGGCTTTGTCGTTGCCCACCAGCGGGTCACGCTCACCCCGGCCCAGCACCTCGAAACGGTCAGCGGCCACGCCCTTGCCTTCCAGGTGACGGCGCACGCTGTTGGCGCGGGCCAATGACAGCGTGTCGTTGCTGGCCACACTGCCCTGGCTGTCGGTATGCCCGACGATGCGGATGCGCATTGTCAGAAAGGCTGGCGACACCAGGTTGCTGGCCAGGCTGTCCAGCACCGGCCGGCCCACCGGCAGGATTTCGGCATGGTCGGTGCCAAACGAGAAGTCGCTGGGCACGTTGACCTGCAGTTCGCCATCCGCTGTGCGCAGCACCGACACGCCGGTGTCGGCCATCGCGTTGGACAACGCTGCCCGCTGCGTCTCGATCACCGCCGCACTGGCTGCCGCAGCGGCCGCCCGGGCCTCACCGGGGTCGGACGGCGCGGTGCCCGGCTTCAGGCTGGCGCAGCCCGCCGCCAGCAGGGTGGCCGACAGCAGCGCGGCGGTGGTCATGGCTCGAATCATCCGGTCCTCCCAGGGTTTGGCAGGGCGCATCATCGCCCATCCGGGGCTGCCGTACAGTGCGGCGCAGCACCGATCACCGCCGCGCCGATCTCCTTCATCCCGCATTTGCCCATGCCCAACGTGCCCGGTTTGCCGCAAGACACCGACAGCCTGCTCAAGCTGGCGGCGCGGTCGATGTTCGACCTCTACGCCCAGACCGTGCAAGGCATGATGGTGGTGGACCGGGCGCACCGCGTGGTCTGGATCAGCGAGGGCTACAAGCGCTTTTTACCGGCGCTGGGCTTTGCCGGCGCGCATGAGTTTGTCGGCCGGCGGGTGGAGGAGGTGGTGCCCAACACCTTGCTGGCGCAGGTCATCGACAGCGGCCAGCCGATCATGGTGGACTTGCTGACCAACCAGGCCGGCACTTTCTTGGTCAGCCGGTTGCCGCTGCGCGACGAGCAGGGCCAGGTGATCGGCGCGCTGGGCATGGTGCTGATGGACCACCCCGAGCTGCCCGACGGCACCATGCAGCCGCTGATGACCAAGTTTGGCCACCTTCAACGCGAGCTTGCTGCTGCCCAACGCCAACTGGCCGCCGAGCAAACCCGCAACCGCCGGCCCAAGTACACGATTGCCGCCTACATCGGTGCCAGCCCGGCGGCGCTGGAGGTCAAACGCCAGGCGCGCCGGGTGGCCGGTACCGAATCCACCGTGTTGCTGCTGGGCGAAACCGGCACCGGCAAAGAGCTGCTGGCCCACGCCAACCATGCCGCTTCCAGCCGGGCGGCGCGGCACTTTGTCGGCCTCAACATTGCCGCCGTGCCCGACACCTTGCTGGAGGCCGAGTTTTTTGGCGTGGCCGGTGGCGCCTACACCGGCGCCGACCGCAAGGGCCGCGACGGCAAGTTCAAGCTGGCCGACGGCGGCACGCTGTTCTTGGACGAAATCGGCGACATGCCGCTGGCGCTGCAGGCCAAACTGCTGCGCGCGCTGCAAGAGCAAGAGGTTGAGCCGCTGGGCAGCAACCAGGTCATCAAGGTGGACGTGCGGGTGATCGCTGCCACCAGCCGCGACCTGCAAACCATGGTGGCCGAGGGCCGGTTTCGGGCCGATCTGTACTACCGGCTCAACGTGCTGCCAATCCGCCTGCCGGCACTGCGCGAGCGCCTGACCGACATCGAGGCACTGGCCGAGGCCCTGCTGGACGACATCGCCCGGCGCAGCGGCTTGGCTGCCAAGAGCCTGTCGGCTGATGCACTGGACCGGCTGGCCGCGCACGGCTGGCCGGGCAACATCCGCGAGCTGCGCAACGTGCTGGAGCAGGCGGCCCTGATGACCGACGAGGTGGTGTTGAGACCGTTGGACCTGGACAACGCGATATCACCGGGCCAGCAGCGCGCCGACCTGGTGGGGCTGGCGCAGCCGGCCAGCCGGACGGCGCTTGCAACTGGTTCTTCGCGGCCTGGCTTTGACGCGGGGCTGCCTGCCTCAAACGGACCGGCCGCTGCCGCGCCGACCAGTGGCGCGCGTCCGCTGGGCTTGCCGGCGGC
>JBKJKU010000130.1:0-44433 GCA_046597355.1 Aquabacterium sp. | reverse complement strand
GCCGAACTTGTCGTTCTCCACCACGACCTCGCCTTGCGCGATCAGGTAGCCGTTGACGAGCACGTCCATCGGCTCGCCGGCCATCGCGTCGAGCTCGACCACCGAGCCCTGCGCGAGCTGCAGGATGTGCTTGATCGGGATGCGGGTGCGGCCCAGTTCCACGGTCAGCTGGACGGGGATGTCCAGGATCATGTTCAGGTCGTTGCCGGCGGCGTTGACCCCGCCCGACTGGGCCGAGAAATTGGCAAAGGATGCCGCCGCCACCGACTCCGTCGGCATGCTCACCGCACTGGCCGGCTCGGGCTTGGATTCGTCCAGCGCGGCCGCCCATTCGGCGGCCATGCGGTCTTCTTCCGACATGGTTTCGACTTCTTCACTCATGGTGATCTCCCAACCAGCCGGCGTCGGTGCCGGTCAACAAACGATCGATCTTGATGGCGTTCTTGCCGTTCGACGTGCCGTAGTGGCAGTCGAACACCGGCACGCCATCTACCTTGGCCTGGATCATCTTCTTGAGGTCCAGCTCGATGAAGTCCCCTGGCTTGAAGCTCAGCAACTGCTCTACCGTGGCGCGTGCCGTGGCCAGCTCGGCGACCACAGGCACATCGGCCGACTGGATCTGGGCGCGCAGCAGCCGGATCCAGCGCCGGTCCGGCTCGGCATCACCCTGCATCGCCGAATACAGCACGTCGCGGATGGGCTCCAGCGTGCTGTAAGGGATGCAGAAGTGCACCGTGCCGGTGGTGTCGCCGATTTCCAGCGTGTAGCTGGTGGCCACCACCACCTCGCTGGGCGTTGCGATGTTGCAGAACTGCGGCTGCATCTCCGAGCGCTGGTACTCCAGCTCCACCGGATAGATGCCGACCCAGGCCTTTTTGTACTCGTGGATGATGATCTCGACCAGGCGTTGGATCACCCGCTGCTCGGTGGCCGAAAAATCCCGCCCCTCGATCCGGGTGTGGTACTTGCCGTTGCCGCCGTACAGCGCATCGATCACCGCAAACACCAGCGACGGGTCACAGACGATCAGGCCGCTGCCGCGCAGGGGCTTGACCGACACGATGTTGAAGTTGGTCGGGACAACGATTTCACGCAAAAAGGCGCTGTACTTGATCACCTTGGCGCCACCGATCGAGACCTCAGGGCTTTTCCTGATCAGGTTGAACAGGCCGAGCCGGATGTTGCGGGCAAAGCGCTCGCCGATGATCTCCATCGTGGGCATGCGCCCACGCACGATGCGTTCCTGGCTCGAGATGTTGTAGTCGCGGATGCCCTCGACCTTGGTCTCTTCGGTTTCGAGTTTCTGGCTCTCGCCGGTGATGCCCTGCAACAGGGCATCAACCTCGTCTTGCGACAGGATCTGCTGGTTCATGCCGGTGCCCCGGATCGGGTGCGGTGGGCCATCGAGGCAGCGGTCACTGGATGATGAAGTTGGAGAAGTGGACCGCCGAAACAGGCAGCGCGGGCGGGGCCGCCTTTTTCTTCTTTTTCTTCTTCTTGGCGGTGTCGGCGGCGGGCTCTTCATGCTCGTCGTCGTCGTCGTCAACCTCGTAGCCCAGCGGACGCACGGCGGCGTAGAGGATGGACTTGGCCAGCTTTTCCTTGCCTTCGCGGGTCAGCATCTCGGCAGCGGTCTTGTGCGCCAGCACCATCAGGATGTTGTTGCGGATCGCCGGCATGTAGGTCTTCAGCTCTTCCGCGGTCTTGGCGTCATCGATCTCCAGCGTGACCCCGATCTGGGCATAGCGCTCGGACTCCTTGTCGGCCAGGTTGACCGTGAACGGATCCAGCAGCACGAAGGTGGGTGGGTGTTTGGGGTCGCGCTTGGACTTGGCCTTGACCGGCTCGGCGACCTCGGCCTTGGCGTGGCCGCCGTCTTCGTCCCCTTCGGCGGGTTTTTTCTTCATCAGCACCATGGCGGCGCCGCCACCGCCGAGCACCAGCACAAGCACGGCGGCGATGATGATGATCAGCTTTTTCTTGCCGCCTTTGGCGGGTGCGGCGTCGGCAGTAGCGGTAGCGGCGGGTGCGGCGGACATGCGGATCTCCTGGACAAAGGCGGGCGGCGCACACCGACTGCGTGCGGCGATCCCCTCAAGCCATTATTCGGAGCCGCGCTGTTCGGCGATGCGGCAAATAGCGGTGCAAAGCGCCGTGATTTGCCGGCTGTGGCCGCGGCCAGTCCAGCGCAACGCAGGCCGCTTGCTGGCCCGTGAGGGGCGGCGGGCGGCCAAGCCGGACCGGTTGGCGGCGCTGCCGCCGCGGTGGGCAGGCGGCTCAGGCGACCAGGTCGACCAGACCCCGTTGCGTGCCGCGCCGGCCGGCGAAGGCCGGGTCGGCCGCACCGCTGTCGGCACGGCTGTCCGGGGCCGGGTTACGCGGGGTGTTCGCGGTGGGGCTGTGCTCTGGCGGCGGCTGGCGGCCGGGGTGCTGCTGGAACACTCCGCCACCGGTCAGCGTCAGTCCGGCGTCTTGCATGGCGCCTGCCAAGGCCGGCAACGAGGCCTCGATCAGGTCGCGCGTGGCGGCCCGGTCGGCCTGGAAGTCCACCCGGGCGGTGTTGCCGTCCAGCGCAATCTGGACTGTGATCGGGCCCATCTCGGCCGGGTTGATCTGCAACCGCGCGGTTTGCACGCCGTCCTGGGCAAACAGGCTGAGCTGGGCACCCAGCGCGGGTGCAAAGGCCGGGCTGTCTACCGGCACGGCGATGCGGACCTCGACCATGGCGGCGGCGGTAGGCGTGTTGGCCAGGCCGACCGTGGCGGTGGCAGATTGGGCCGTGTTGACGCCAAAGGCGACTGGGACGGCGCTGGCGCCGCTGATGTCGCCGCCCATGGGGCGGGCTTGCCCGTCAGCGCCAGCAGGCGTTTGCAGCGCGGCTGTCGTGTTGGGCGCCAGGGCTGTCGGCGACGTCGGGGCGGTGGCGTGAAGGCGGGCGCCGCCGAGCCGGTCAACCTGGCGGGTGTCGCGGTCCGTGCTGTCTCGGCTGGCTGCATCCGGCAGGGTGCTGATTGCCGGGCTGGCGGCAGCGCGGTCTGGCGTGGCGGTGCGGCTCGGGCCGCTGGTTATGTCAGCGCCCGACATGCCCACCGCGCTGGCGGCCTGGTCCGGCGTGAGCACGCCGGTCGCAACGGCCGTGTCGTCGAACCGCCGGACGGTTGCACCGGTGCCAGCGGCCGTGCCGGCCTGGGGTGTTGGTTTTGGGCTGCCGGCCAGGGCGCCGGCGCTGTCCGGGCCGATGGCGGCGGCCAGGCTGGACGAATCTGCTGCGCGCTGCGCCTGGGCTTGGCCAAGGAGATCGGGGGCGCTGTTGTCCGTCAAGCCCGCCAAGGCGCCGGGTTGCGGTGCCGCAGCAGTTTGCGGTGCCGCAGCAGCTTGCGGCGCCACTGCAGTTTGCGGTGCTGCCGCAGTTTGCGGTGCTGCGCCGCTGGTTGGCAGGGCATCGGCCGGGGGTGACGTGCCAGGCACGGCCGCGCCCAGCCCGACGGCACGGGTGGCCAATGCCGCCGCGCTGGCCGGGCCACCGTCAAAGCCCGGCCCTGACCGGGTGGCGCGTGCTGCGGCGACACCACCGGCGGCGACACCACCGGCGGCGAGCGCACCGATGTCGGGGTCGGTTGCATCGGTGCTGCCGGCCAGCCGCGGTGCGGCACGTTCAATCGGTACGGCGGCGGCGTCAGGCCGGACGCCGGCCCGGCCGGCTGAACCTGACGCGGACGCGGACGTGGCCGGGCCGGCCGGCAGCGCGGCGCTACCGGTCGGCGCGCGCTCGGCGGCCACGCGGGCGGCCCATGCGGCGGCGCTGGCCGGCCCCTCTGAGGGCGTGCCGCCGGCGCCTGCCCGGACCGGCCCCGCTGGCCGGCGCATGCGGCCGCTGGCATCTTCCGGGTCGGTGGCGATGCGGGCCGCGCCCCGGTCGTCAGCGGCACTGCCGCCACTGTCGCGCTGGCGCTGTTGCGCGGCGACCCAGCTGGCGGTGGATTCGGCGGCGGTGCCGCGCGGGCTCAGGCCGTCGGCATTGCCCGCCGTGACCGCGCCTGCCCCGTCGGCGGCCTTGGCCAGCAGCTTGCTGGCCACCGGGTCAGCGGCCAGCAGCGGCACGCTGGCCGGGTTGGGCAGCGCGGCAGCCGTGGCGCTGTCCGGGGCGGGCACGGGATCGTCAGGGCCGCGGGCGTCGATCGGGTCTGGCAGGGCCTGGCTGTCATCCGGCGTGCCGCCGGGCGGCGTGCGCCCGGCCTGAGCCAAGGCGCCATCGGCCGCGCTGGATCGCCCCGCCGGGGCGGCTTGCCGGGCGCGGGTCTGGGTGTTGGGGGTCGTCTGGCTGGCCGGGCTGCGGCTGTCTGCCGATTTGCCGGCGGACGGGCTGGTACTGGCGTGGTCCTGCTGGTCAGCGGCCCCCGCGCCCTCGGCGGATCGCTCGGCCGGACGAGGCGGGGCGTTGTCCTGGGCACCCTCAGCGCGCCGCTTGCCGGCGACGTCCGTTGACGGTGCCGGGCTGGCGGCGACGCTGGGCGGTTTGGCGTTGTCTGGATTGGGCCGGTTGTCTGCCGGACGGGCCGGGGCAGGGGCGGTGTGCTGCTGCATCAGGAGCGCAAAGCCAGTGCCGGCCTGTGCGTCGAGGTGAGCGGTCTTGGCGGACAGCGCGGCGGTGGCGGCCTGGGCGGGCGCGGTCAGGATCGATGGCAGGGTCTTGAGCATGGCTGTCTTCGGGGTCAGGTAAACAAGTTGGCCGTGGCGAAGCCGGCGCTGTGGCTGCGCTGGGCGGCCTCATCGGTATTGCGCTGGTCGCGACGGACAGCGATTTTTTGGAGCTCGGCCTGTCGCCGCTCGATCAGCTTGCGCACGCCGGCCACCCGCAGCTCACGCGCCAGCAACTGGTCGCGGGCCCGCTGCACCCGGTTGGCCAACTGGTCGGCCTGGCTGGACTGCACCGCAATCGCGTGGTCCAGCCGCTGGCCGAAGCCGCGGTGGCAGTGCAGCAGCTCGGTCGTGCCGGATTCGCGGAAGCGGGTCTGCCAGCGCTGGTCGTACTCGCCGCGGTAGTCGCGCAGGCTTTGGGCCTGGGCTTGGGCCTGGGCTACCAGGCCCTCGGCCTGGCGCAGCTGGGCCAAGGCGGCGTCGCGCTCGTCCTCGCTGCGTTTGAGCAAGGCCTGCAGCAGGGTGATCGAGTTCATGGACATGCAGGGTCTCGGGCGGGGCGTTGGGGGGTGATCGGGCGCGGCAGCAGGGCGCGCGCGGTCAGGCGCTCATCAGCCGGCACAGCTGGTTGCGGCTTTGCGCCATCGGCGCGCGCTCGTGCATGTCTTGCTGCAGCAAGGTGATGAGCTGCGGGTTCAGGGCCAGCGCCTGGTCAAGCTCGGGATCGTGGCCGCTCTGGTAGGCACCGAGCTGGACCAGGTCACGCGCCTTGTTGACCCGGGCCAGCATGGCGCGGGCGCGGCGGGCGGCGTCGATCTGCTCGCGTGGCGCCACCGCGTTCATCACCCGCGAGATCGAGCGCTCGACATCGATGGCCGGGTAGTGGCCGGCCTCGGCCAGCTCGCGCGACAGCACGATGTGGCCGTCCAGGATGCCGCGTGCGGCGTCGGCGATCGGGTCCTGCGGGTCGTCGCCCTCGGTCAGCACGGTATAAAACGCGGTGATCGAGCCCACGCCGTCCTGGCCGTTGCCCGAGCGCTCCACCAGCTGCGGCAGCTTGGCAAAGACGCTCGGCGGGTAGCCCTTGGTGGCCGGTGGCTCGCCGATCGCCAGTGCGATCTCGCGCTGGGCCATCGCATAGCGGGTCAGGCTGTCCATCAGCAGCAGCACATGGCGGCCCTGGTCGCGAAAGTGCTCGGCCACCGCGGTGGCGTAGGTCGCGCCTTGCATCCGCACCAGCGGGGCCGAGTCGGCGGGGGCTGCCACCACCACGCTGCGGGCCAGGCCGTCGGCGCCCAGGATGTCCTCGATGAACTCCTTGACCTCGCGGCCGCGCTCGCCGATCAGGCCGACCACGATCACATCGGCCGCGGTGTAGCGCGCCATCATGCCCAGCAGCACCGACTTGCCCACGCCAGTGCCGGCAAACAGGCCCAGGCGCTGGCCGCGGCCCACGGTCAGCAAGGCGTTGATGCTGCGCACGCCGGTGTCCAGCGGGATGCGCACCGGGTCGCGTTCCATGGCGTTGATCGGGCGGCGCAGCATCGGCTCGTTGCGTACATGCTGCAGCGGGCCCAGCCGGTCCATCGGCGCGCCCATGGCGTCGACCACCCGGCCCAGAAGGCCGTCGCCCATCGGCAGGTGCAGACCGCGGTCCTCGCTGCGGCGCCAGAGCTGGTTGTCGCGGCCGAGCAGCGGCGGCGCATGCGGCGTGATGCGCGGGCTGACCCGGGCACCGCTGGACAGGCCGTGCAGCTCGCCGGTGGGCATCAGCAGGGCACGGTCACCGTTGAAGCCCACCACCTCGGCCTGCACCGGCAGGGCCGCGTCGCCGTGCACCTCGTAGACCGCGCCGACCGGGGCGCGCACGCCGGCGGCCTCCAGCACCAGGCCGGTCACGCGCACCAGCGTGCCATGGGTCTGCAGGGGCGATCGCACGGCGGCATAGGCCTGCAGGTCGTCCAGGAACAGGCGCCAGCGCTGCTGCCGGGCAGTGGGCGGCGGCGGGGTCGTCTGGGCCGGCGCGGGCGGCGCTGCGTCCAGGGTCAGGTCGGGCGCAGTGACGGAATCAGCCAAGGTCTCGGGGTCGGTATCGACCCCGGCATCGGTGGCCAGGTCCAGCGTGTCGGTCATGCGTCAGCGCCCGGTGTGGTGGACCCGTCGTCCCACGGCACGCCGGTGCCCAGCGCATGGGTGGCTTGCAGCCAGCGGGCGCCGATGCGGGCGTCGATCACCCCGGCATCGGACTCGACCCGGCAGCCGCCCCGGGCCACCGAGGGCTGGGCCAGCAGGCGTGCGCCGCGGGCGGCCAGCGCCTCCTCGCAGCCGGCAGCCACCAGTGCATGGTCGTCGGGGTTGACCAGCACGGTGATCTGGCGCGCGCTCATCAGCACTGCGTTGACGGCCTCGCGTGCCACTTGGGCCACCAGCGCCGGGCGCACGCTGAGCTCGCTGCGCACGACCTGGCGCGCCAGTTCGGTGGCCACCCGTGCCACGCTGCCGGCCATCTGCTGCTCCAGTGCGCCCAGTTCGGTGTCCAGCGCGGCCAGCACCTGGCCCATCTGGCCGCTGACCTGGCTGGCAAAACTCTGCTTGAAGCTCTCCAGCGCGACCAGGCCGTCGCGGTAGCCGTCCTGGTAGCCCTGGGTGCGGGCGGCGGCCACCTGGGCCTTGAGCTCGGCCTGGTGCGCAGCCGCCAGCCCGGCCCGCAGTGCGTCCAGCGCAGCCACGACCTCGGCAGAGGGCACGGGGTCGGCCGGGGTGCCGGCGGTCTGTGGCGGCGGGTCGTCGGCCTGCGCGTTGCCGGGCCATGGCTTGCCAGGCGGTGTGGCGGCGGCGGACGGCAAGCCAAAGGACTCGGGCATCCAGGCCGCGAAACCCTGCAACTCCTCGCGGGGGATGAACCGGGTGTAGGGCGAGCCGGCGCGTGAATTGGGCGGCGGCGGTACCTGGCGCGGCGTGGTCTCGCGTCTAGAGGAATTCATCTGCGCCTCCGCTGGCGATCACGATCTGGCCTTCGTCGACCAGGCGGCGCACGATCTTGAGCATCTCCTTTTGCTCGGCCTCGACATCCGACACCCGCACCGGGCCGCGGCCGTCCAGGTCCTCGCGCAGGGTCTCTGCAGCGCGGCTGGACATGTTCTTGAAGACCTTTTCGCGCATCTCCGGCGTGGCGCCCTTGAGCGCCAGCACCAGCGATTCGCTCTGCACTTCCTTGAGCACCGCCTGCACGCCCTTGTCGTCGAGCTTGATCAGGTCGTCAAAGCCGAACATGTTGTCCATCAGCTTTTGCGCCAGGTCGGCGTCGGACTCGCGCACATAGTCCAGCACGCTGGTCTCCAGCGCGCTGCCCAGCTGGTTGATGATCTCGGCCGCGGTCTTGACGCCGCCGAGCGAGGCCTTGCGCATGTTGTCGCCACCGGCCAGCGCGTTGCTCATGACCTCGTTCAGGTCTTTCAGCGCCGCCGGCTGGATGCCGTCCAGCGTGGCGATGCGCACCATCACCTCATTGCGCTGGCGTTCGGTGAAGCACTTCATCACTTCGGCGGCCTGGTCGTTTTCCAGGTGCACCAGAATTGCGGCCACGATCTGCGGGTGCTCGTTGCGCAGCAGCTCGGCCACGGTGCCGGGATCCATCCACTTCAGACCCTCGATGCCGGTCACGTCGCTGCCTTGCAGGATGCGGTCGATCAGCAGGTTGGCCTTGTCGTCGCCCAACGCCTTGCGCAGCACGTTCTTGACGTACTCGTCGGTGTCGGCCACCAGCGAGTGCTGCGCCACCGCCTCAACGGCAAACCTGTCGAGCACCCGGTTCAGCCGCTCGCGCGGCACCACCTTGAGCCGGGCGATGGCCTCGCCGAGCTTTTGCACTTCTTTGGGCGCCAGGTGCTTGAAGACCTCGGCGGCCTCGACCTCGCCCAACGACATCAGCAGGATGGCTGCTTCCTCAACACCGGAATCGTCCATGGGGGGCTCAGTCAGTCGTCAGTTGGGAAGGGTGCCGATGGCGTGGCGGACCGTGTGGCGGGCGGTGTGGCGGGCGGTGTGGCGGGCGCTGGGCCAGGTGGTGAGGCATCACGCATCGCCACCGTTGACCCAGCCCCGCAGCATGCCGGCCAGCGCGCTGGGGTTTTCCATCGCCATCAGGCGGGCATCGGCCAGTTGCTTGTCGAACCGGGGGCCGTCCAGCGCGAGTTGGGTCGCCGCGTCGGTGACCGGCAGGTCCTGTGCGTCATCGACCACCGCGTCGAGCTTGGACTCGGCCGGCAACGGCTCGACCACCTCTTTCCTGAGCGCCGGGCGCACCACGCCAAACAGCAGCATCCCCGCGATCAGGGTCAGCGCGGCCGGCACGCCGGCAACCTTGACCAGGTCGATCAACCAGGGCTGGCGGTAGACCGGTACCGCCTCGGGCTCGACCTTGGGCTCGGCGCGGAAAGGGATGTTGACGACCCGCACCGAGTCGCCGCGCTCCTTCTTGAAGCCGACCGCCTCCTGCACCAGCGCGGTGAGCTTCTCGATCTCCTCGGGCGGCAGCGCCACGCTGGTGGGCTTGCCCTTGGCATCGGTGCCGCCACGGTGGTTGACCAGCACCGCCACGTTGATGCGCTTGACGTTGCCCACCGCGTTGCGCTGCATCTCGACCCGTTTGTCGACCTCGTAGTTGACCTGGCTCTCGCGCTTCAGACCGCTGTTGTTGCCACCGGCCTGGGCGGTCTGCAGCGGTGCGGATGCACCGGTCACCGGCGCGGTGGCGGCCGTACCGGCCTGGTTGCTGGCGGCGCCCGGTACGCCGCTGGGCTGCACGTTGCTGCTGGGGCCGGCCTCGGCGCTGCGCTCGCTGCGCACGGTGGCTTTCTGGTCCGCACCCTTGTTGGCGCCGTAGGCTTCGCTGGTGGATTCGATCTGGTTGAAGTCCAGCTCGGCCGTCACGGTGGCACGCATGTTGTCCGTGCCCAGCGCAGGCTCCAGCACCTCCTTGATGTTCTTCAGCAGCCGGGCCTCGGTCTCGCGCAGATGGGCGCGTTGCTGCTGGGTCAGGTCGCTGCGGCCCTCGCCGTCGGGCTGGGTCAGCCAGTTGCCGTCCTGGTCGGTGATGGTCACCGCCTTGGCCAGCAGGCCCGGCACGCCGGTGGCGGTCAGGTGGGCGATGCCGGCGATCTGGGTGCGGTCCAGTGTGCGGCCGGGTTGCAGCGTCAGGGCCACCGAGGCAGAGGGCTTGTCCTGGTCGCGGAAAAAGCCGTTCTGCCCGGTCAGCGCCACCATCACCTTGACCGATTGCACCGCCGAGATGGTGGCGATCTGCTGCTCCAGCCGGCCGCCCAGTGCCCGCTGCAGGTTGGTGCGCTCCTGCAGCGACGACTGGCCGAAGGTCGGCTTGTCCATCAACTCATAGCCGTTGGGGGCCGAGCGTGGCAGGCCCTGGGTGGCCAGCTTCATGCGCAACTCGTTGGCGCGCGATGTCGGCACCATGATCAGGCTGCCCACCGTGCCCAACTGGAAGGTCTCGCCCAGCTTGGTGAGCTGCTCGATCACGGCGCCCGCCTCGTTCTCGGGCAGGGTGTGCGAGAACAGGGGCGTCATTGGCACCTGGCGGCTCCACAGCGCCAGTGCGATGGCAAGCGCCAGCAAGCCAGCGGTGCCGGCGGCCAGCATGGTCTTCTGGCGTGCTGGCAGCGACTGCAAGCGGTTCAGCGGCGCCTGCGGCCCGGTGAGGGCAGTGCCCGTGCCGGGGCCCGCAGCGGCCAGCAGGGCGGCTTCGTTGGTCGGGGTCAGGGCGGTTACAGCGGCATCCATGGGCGGGGCAGGGGGGCGGTGGTGGTGTTCGGTGGAGGATCGGTGCTGCGGCGCCGGTGGTGGAGAGAGCCTTGTTCGGCGTTGATTGTTGGAGTGGCCCAGCTGTCGGCATGGCGCAAACAGCGCGGATTTAGGGCTTCAGTTCGCTCCATCGTTGCCGAGAGCGGGCCCTACAGTGCCTGTCGTGGCATGGGGCAATTGGCTTGCATGCTGCAGCCACCCCACCCGCCATGAAACTAGAGCTGAAGCCCTTTGACTTTGCCCAGGCCGTGGCCCGTGCCGGCCTGCGGCCGGACGGCCACCCGGTGGCACCGGCCGCAGCGGCCGGCACGCCGGGCAGCTTTGGCGTGGCCATGAGCCAGGCGCTGCGTGCGGTGAGCGACTCGCAGCTGGAATCGGGCAGATTGCAGCGTGAGTTGCAGCTGGACAACCCGACCGTCAGCCTGGAGCAGACCATGGTCGCGATGAACAAATCGCAGATCGGCTTCACCGCCGCGCTGACGGTGCGCAACCGGCTGGTGCAGGCCTACAGCGACATCATGAACATGCAGGTCTGAATCAGACCTTGGGTTCGACGCTGGCCACCGGCGCCAGACAGGGCGGCGTGCCGGGCAGGTGCCCGCCGGGCGCGCACAGGCTGGCGCGGCCCATCGGCCCCAGCCGCAGGCGCAGTTGCAAACCCGCACGTGAGCTGAAGCTGGCCTGGCCGGCCTGCAGCGCTTGCAATCCGGCGTCGTTGTCGGCCTGGAAGGCCATGGCATCGGCCTGCAGCAGCCGCACGCCGGCGGATTCGGATCCGCGCACCAGCTTGATCACGCCGGGCAGCGTGGCCGTTGCAAGCTGTCGGCAATCGCCCGCCGTGCCGGTGCTCAGCGCGTAGCACCAGTCGGCGCCGGTCTGGAAGCGCAGGTGCACGGTCTGGCGCCGCTTTGCTGATTCATAGCGGGCCAGCGCGATGTCGGCCTGCAGGTGGTGGGCAGCGGCTTGCAGGCGCTGGCGGTCGAGCATGGCGCTGAAGCTGGGCGTGGCAATCGCACCCAGCACGGCCAGCACGGCCAGTGTGATCATCAGCTCCAGCAGCGTGAAGCCGATCCGACGCGCGGCGGGGCGCACCGTGCGTCAATCCAGCGACAGCAGACGCCGGCGCTTCTGGGTCTGGTCGATGTAGCGCTGCAGCGACCGTTCGGTGGCCGCATCGGTCTGCAGCAGCTCGCAACCCAGGCGTAGCCCGGCGGAGCCCGACATCACGGAGCTGGCGTGCTGCAGACGCAGCGTCACGTTGAGCGGGGTGGTGGCGTCCAGGGCCAGCCGTACGCCGCGCAGCGTGATACCCAGCGGCAGGGTGGGCACATCGTCGGGCAGCAGCAGCGCGCAGCCGCCGATGCTCAGGTCCAGCACCCGCAGCGCCAGTTCCATGTCGGGCAGCGACGGGTGGCGCAGGTAGGCGGTGGGCGTTGACCGGTCCAGTGTGCGCACCCGGTAGCCACTGCGGCGCTGAAAGCGGTAGATGCAGCGTGGCAGCCGCGCTTGCAGGGCGGTGGCGCGTGGGCTGCGCACCAGGACCAGGTCGTGCAGGTCGAACTGCAGCTTGACCGAATCGAGGTAGGCCACGGCCGTGGCCTCGTTGGTCTCGACCAGCCCCGGCAGTTGCGAATCGCGGGATTCGACGTCAAACGCCAGGCGCTGGCGGTCGCTGTCCACGGTCCAGACCGTGGCGCCCAGGTTGGCACCAGACGGCCCCGACAGTGACACTGGCGTAGCGCCGTCACGCAGGCTGCGCAGCAGCGCCACCACTTCGCGCGGGTGATCGCAGCGGAAGTCGGCGAACGGGTCGTGGCCATCAGCGTCGTCGATCGGCGCGGGACGGGTGTCCAGGAAGGGCATGGCGAGGCCTTGGCTGTCGGGGTTGGGCGCGCTTGGCCGGCGGGGCGCTCAGTGCAGGGTGTTGGGTCGGCCGCCAATCATCTGGTCGAGGTCGTCGATCCAGGGCTCGGCCAAGTGGCGGATCTCGGCATCATTGACCAGCACCCGTTTCATGATGCGGGACTTGAGCTGGCTCTCCTCGCCACTGAGTGCCGAGCCGCGGGCCGCGTTCTTGAGCTGGCTGATGAGCAGCACGCAGGCGCCTTCCAGCTTGATGACGTGGTCCCAGTTGCCGGTGCGGGCGGCGTCGAGCATGTCGGCGCTGGCCTTTTCGATGGCTTCGTAGTAGCTCAGGAGGCTGCTGTTCATGGTGGGCTCGCTCAAAGGCCTCGGGAGGTCAGTTGTTGGCGGGCGCATCGACCTGCGTGCCGATGGCGGCCCAGGCGTCGCGCAGCGGTGTCAGCAGTGCCGCGCATTCATCCAGCGCGGCTTCATCGTTGCGCAAGTTGGCCTGGGTCAGGCGCATGCAGACATAGCTGTACAGATCGGACAGGTCGGCCGCGAGCTTGCCGCCGTCCTTCAAGTCGAGGGCAGACTTCAGACCCTCCTCCACGATGCGCACGGCCTGCCCGATGGCCAGGCCCTTGGCGCCGATGTCCTGGTTGCGCATCGCGCCCTTGGCCCGCTGCACCGCGGCCATGAAACCGTCAAAGAGCAGGGTGACCAGGCCATGGGGTGAGGCGCCCGAAACCATGGTCTGGACGCCCACTTGGCGGTAAGCGCCGGCGAACTGTTGGGAGCGGGGGGTGGGCTGAGCGTGCGGTGCGCTGAACATAGGGTGTTGTGGCTGGCTGGCTGCGGTTCGGTCTCGGTACTGGATTTATCGGACTTGGGCTGCCGGACTTGAGCAGCCTGGTGCACCAATCTGACATCGACTGCGCCTGAGAGTCGGGCAAAAAGCCGCACCCAGACCCTGCGGGTGTCGGTGCATGGGCAGCCGGGGCGGCGTGCCCGCGTGCGCCCCCTTCAGCAACGCGCACGCCCCTGAGGCAGGGGCGTGAGGGCGGTTCAGCAGGCCGATGGCGCGCCGGCCGATGACGCGCAACCCGATGACGCACAGCCCGACCGCAAGCGGGCCGCTGGCGCGGGGTGCGCCGGCAGCCCAGGCGCGCGATTCAGCCCGGCGACCTGTTGTACTGGGTGATCTGCTGCGTCATGTAGCTGCTCAGGTTGTTCAGGCTGGCCATCTTGGTGTCCAGGGCCGAATACTGGGCGCGCAGCCTGGCCTCGGTGGCGGTCAGGCGTTTCTGCATCGCATCTTGCGATTTGGTATTGCGGGTGACGCTGGCATTGATGCTTTCAGTGCGGTTCTGAAACACACCGTCGCTGCCCAGCGCGGCATCGGCCAGGCGCTTGAAGCGCCGAACAAAGCCGGAGTCGGCCGAACTGCTGCCGTCGGTGGCCAGCAGCTTCTTGAGCTCGGGCAGGTTGCCCAACGTGTTGTCGAGCTTGGTGGCGTTGGTGTCGAGCGTGCCATCGGACTTGAGCGTCAGACCGACCTCCGACAGCCGCGACCAGCTCGACGAGGCCGTACTGCCCTCGTTCAGCACCGCCCGCAACTGGCTTTGAATCGCCAGCGTGGCCTGGTCGCCCTGCAGTGAACCCGCAACTTTGCTGTCGGCGTTGTAGGCCGTCTGGGCTTTGATGAATCCGGCCAGCGTGTTGAAGGCTGCGACGAAGTCGGTCACGGCCGTCTTGACGGATGCGGTGTCGGCGGTCACCGAGATATCGATGTCGGTGGTGGTGGGCCTGACGAGGCTGAGCGTCAGGCCGTCGGCCACGTTGTTCAAGGTGTTGCTGGCTGAACTCAGTGGGATGCCGTTGACCGTCAGTGCGGCGTTGACCGCCGAGGTGGTGCGGGCCATCGGAGAACTGGCGGCCGTGGCGTCATAGGCAAGCGCCGACAACCCGGTGGCGGCATTGCCGTCGTCCACGGTTTCGGTGACGCTGATGCGGAAGGCGTTTTCGACGCCGGTGTCCTTGGACCGCAGGCTCAGCCGAGCGCCAGAAGCATCCGAGATGATCGAGGCGCTGACGCCGGCGCCCGAGGCATTGATCTTGTCGCGCAGCGCCGCAAGGCTGGTGTCACCGCTGCCGATGTTGAGGGTGATCGCGCTGGCGCCCGCCTTGGCATCGAAGCCGGCGGCCGGCGCACCGGCCTGGTAGCTGCCCAGCTCGATCGTCAGGCTGCCTTCGTTCAAGGTCGCGCTGCTGCTGGCCAATGCTGTACTGGTGACGGTCTGCCCCGCTGCGAGGTGGGCTACGGCCACGGCATAGCTGCCGGCCACCGCGCCGTTGCTGGTGCTGACCTTGACCGCCGCGGTATCGGACGAGGTGGCGATCGTGCCGCTCCACAGCGTGTTCGAGGTCAACGCGTTGGCCTTGGTCTGCAAGGCCGAGAAATAGCCCTGCATCTTGCCCACGGTCGACAGCCGGGTGCCCAGGCTGTCGGCCTGGGCTTGCAGCTGGGCGAGCGGTCGCCGCTCCACCGCCATCAGGCTGCCGACGATGCTGGTGACGTCCAGCCCGCTGCCGATGCCCGCGGAACTGATGCTGCCGGTGCCGGCAACGGATGTGGCCATGGATGAATGCTCCTTCGCAACCGGTTATTCGGTCGCTGGCGGGCGAACTTGAGGTTGCCGCCAGAAACGACTGCGGCCCGGAGGGACCGGGCCGTGGTGCTGTACAGACTGTGGGGCGGGGTACCTGCGTGGCGCGCAGCACTGGGGCCAGCGCGCTGTCAACCTTGCAGCAGCTTGAGCACCTGCTGCGGCAGCGCGTTGGCCTGGGCCACCATCGCATTGCCGGCCTGTTGCAGAATCTGCGCACGGCTCAAGGCGGCGGTTTCTGACGCAAAGTCGGCGTCCATGATGCGTGACCTTGCAGCGGTCTGGTTTTCAACCGAGACCTGCAGGTTGGAGATCACCGAATCGAAGCGTGACTGTGACGCACCCATCGCGGCGCGCTGCGAGTTGACCGTGTTCAGCGCGATGTCGATGTTGTCGATCACCCCGTGGATCACGCCGATCGGGGCTGTCGAGTCGATCACCGCTCGGGCAGCACCGGTGTTGTCGGTGCCGGCCACCACGGTGATCGAGGCATCGACCGTCAGGTCACCGGTGGTGATGTCGATGATGTCGTTGATGGTGGTGTTGGCACCTACCTGAAAACTCATCGGGCCGGCCTCGGACCCCAGCACATGCTTGCCGTTGAAGGTGGTGGCGCCCAACACACGTTGCATCTCCTTGGCCAGCTCGCCGAACTCCTTGTCGAGCGAATCCTTGTCGCTGTTGGAGTTGGTGGAGTTGGACGACTGCACCGCCAGCTCACGCATGCGTTGCAGCGAGTCGGCCACCTTGCCCAGCGCGCCTTCAGCGGTTTGCGCCAGCGAGATCCCGTCGTTGGCGTTGCGCACCGCGGCATTCATGCCACGCACTTGCGAGGTCATGCGCTCGGCGATCGCCAGGCCGGCAGCGTCGTCCTTGGCAGAGTTCACCCGCAGGCCCGTGGACAGGCGTTGCATCGAAGTCTGCAGTGACATCTGCGAAGTGCCCAGGCTGCGCTGAGCGTTGAGTGAATTCAGATTGGTGTTGATCGTCTGGGGCATGGTGGCCGTTCCTCAATTTAAGACGAACCCCGGCGGGGTTAGCAGGTGATCAAAAGCGACTCTCGGCCACTTGGCCGACTGCCGCCCTCGAAACCGGCCTTACCTGCCCGGTACTGGCATGGGCGGTTGCTCCGGATAACACTTGTGCGGCAGCGCAAGCATTGGTGCTAATTGTGCGAACAGCCCGTTCGATCAAAGCGCCGATATGCAGACCAAAGCCGGTTCAATTGAAAGCTGCAAACCCAAAGCAAACAAGCCCCGCCGGCAGCAGCCGGCGGGGCTTGTGGTCACGGTTGCGGCCGGCGTGCGGCGCGCTTTTCCCGGACTTCAGCGCAGCAGTTGCAGTACCTGCTGTGGCAGTTGGTTGGCCTGCGCCACCATGGCGTTGCCGGCCTGCTGCAGGATCTGGGCGCGGCTGAGCCTGGCGGTCTCGGCCGCAAAGTCGGTATCGACGATGCGGCTGCGCGCCGAGGTCTGGTTCTCGATCGAGGACTGCAGGTTGGAGACCACAGCATCGAAACGCGACTGCGACGCACCCAGCACGGCGCGCTGGGCATTGACGGTGTCCAGCGCCGCGTCGATGTTGGTGATCACACCCTGGATGGCGCTGGCGTTGGCGGTGGAGTCGATCAACGCCCGACCGGTACCCGCGTTGTCAGTGCCCGCCACGGCAACGACACTGCTGTCGGCCGTCATGTCGGTGGTGGTGAGGGTGATGGTGTCGTTGCTGGTGGTGTTGGCGCCGATCTGGAACGACAGCGTGCCGGCGTTGCTGCCCAGAACGTGCTGGCCGTTGAAGGTGGTGCCGCCCAGCACACGCTGGATCTCTTTGGCCAGCTCGCCGAACTCCTTGTCCAGCGAGTCCTTGTCGCTGTTGGCGTTGGTGGCATTGGCCGCCTGCACCGACAGCTCGCGCATGCGCTGCAGCGAATCCGACACCTTGCCCAGCGTGCCCTCGGCCGTTTGGGCCAGTGAGATGCCGTCGTTGGCGTTGCGTGCGGCCACGCTCATGCCGCGCATCTGCGCGCTCATGCGCTCGGCAATCGCCAGGCCGGCAGCGTCGTCCTTGGCTGAGTTGACCCTCAGCCCTGAGGACAGCCGCTGCATCGACGTGGCCAGCGACGCCTGCGAGCCATTGATGTTGCGCTGCGCGTTCAACGAGATGATGTTGGTGTTGATGATCTGCGGCACGAACGGCTCCTTCGGTGGCAATGGCCTGTTGGGGAACGGCCAATCTAGCCGTCTGGTGTAGGGCTTATCGGCCGATCAAGCCTGGGCTTGATGGGGCGCTGAATTGGAATTTGAAAAAAACAACGCGCCGGACCCGAAGGGCGGCGCGTTGTCATGGGGCGGTGGGCACTGGGGGCGCGCGGGCTTACCCGTTGTCCGCCGGCCGCGCGATCAAGCCGGGGCTGGCTTCATCGAAGCAGCGTCATGACCTGGTTCGGCAGCTGGTTGGCCTGCGCCACCATTGCATTGCCGGCCTGCTGCAGGATCTGGGCACGGCTCAGGTTGGCTGTTTCCGCCGCGAAGTCGGTGTCCATGATGCGGCTGCGGGCGGCGGTCTGGTTTTCCACCGACGACTGCAGGTTGGTGATCACCGAGTCGAAGCGGGATTGCGACGCGCCCATCATCGCCCGCTTGTCGTTGACCGTGCTGATGGCCGTATCGATGCTGTTGATCACGCCCTGGATCGTGCTGGCCGAGGCGGTCGAGTCGATCAAGGCACGGGCCGCACCGGTGTTGTCGGTGCCAGCCACTGCGGTGATCGTGGCATCGGCCGTCAGGTCGGTGGTGGTGATGTCGATCGTGTCGTTGCTGGTGGTGTTGGCACCCACCTGGAAGGTGAAGGCCTTCGCATCCGTGCCCAGCATGTGCTGGCCATTGAAGCTGGTGCCGCCCAGCACGCGCTGGATCTCCTTGCTGAGCTCGCCAAACTCCTTGTCCAGCGAATCCTTGTCGCTGCTGGAGTTGGTGGCGTTCGCCGCCTGCACGGACAACTCACGCATACGCTGCAGAGAGTCGGCCACTTTGCCGAGCGCGCCCTCCGCCGTTTGCGACATCGAGATGCCGTCGTTGGCGTTGCGGATGGACACGTTCATGCCCCGCACTTGAGAGGTCATGCGCTCGGCGATCGCCAGTCCGGCGGCGTCGTCTTTGGCGGAGTTGACACGCAGGCCGGATGACAGCCGTTGCATCGACATTGCCAGCGACGACTGTGACGTGCTGAGATTACGCTGCGCATTGAGCGAGTTGAGGTTGGTATTGATGGTCTGAGGCACGGTAATTTCCTTTCAGCTGCATGAATCCCGGCGAGAGCGCCGGGCGTTGTTCGGGTGGCGGCGTAAATGCTCCGTCACCACCTTCGCACGCCGGTCAGTGGCCTTGCGGCACCTGCCCGACACGCCCGCACTAGTCGCCGCTGTTCTCGGGACACCTGAGTGACCTTTGTCCATCGGCCGGCTAACCGGACCGCGAGGGTCTTTTGGACCGCCCGTTGGTTTGGGTATCGGCGAATGCGATTCGTAACTTGAGGCCTTTGCGCAAACCAATTTGCGGTCGTGTCAAGACGGCATGCCGCCAAGAATGCGCGGTCTTGCACGCTTTGTTCCCGTGCTGGTCCTCAAGCGGTGCTTTGCAAAATGGGCAGACCCTAGAACCGGAGTCATCCATGGCCTTTGCGCCCACCGCATCCCGCCAGCAAACCGCCACTGCTGGTGCGGCCGCCGCTGCCGGCAGGTCTGGATCCGTGAACCAGAGTGCCGTGCGGTCGCACGGCAGTGCACCGGCGCGGCGCGACTGGACCCGGGGCCTGGCCAGCCTGCGCGAGGGTGGGCTGGACGTGGCAGCCCGCTGCTTTGAGCGGGCTTGCCGGGCGTCACCCGATGTCTCGCTTTACTGGTTGAACCTGGCCAATGTGCAGCGCCGGCTGCACCAGGAGCAGGCCTCGCTGGCCAGTGCCCAGCGCGCCTTTGCGCTGGATCCCTGGTGCCGCATCAGCTGTCACCTGGCGGTCGAGCTGTTGCGCGGCCAGCAACGCCATGCAGAGGCGCTGGTGCTGTTGGACGCGCTGCGGGCCGACACCGCACGCGATACCCAACACGGCCTGCTGCATGGCGCGGTGCTGTCGGCGCTGGGTCGGCATCAGGACGCGGCAGGGGTGTTCCTGCAGGTGTTGGCCTTGCAGCCGGGCGACCACCAGGCTTACTTGCAGCTGGGTTTTTCACTGGCGGCATTGCGCCAATTTGCCGAGGCGGCCGAATGCTTTCGCACCGTGGCGATCATCGATCCAGCCCACTTTGGTGCTGCGGTGTATGCCGCTCACTATGCCGCCTGGGCCTGTGACTGGCAGCAGACAGCCACGGACCGCGAGCGCCTGCTGTCGGCACTGGCCCGGCAGGGTGCCGACGCCGCTGGCCAGGCCTTCAGTCCGTTCTGCCTGCTGGCAATGGACGACGATGCCACGCTGCACCGTCGCGCTGCGCAGTTGGAGGCGCAGCGCCTGACGCACGAGGTGCGCGGGCAGGTGGGGGCGCCGTCCCAACAACAGCCGCAGCACGGTCTGCCGGTAAATCAAGACAGCCATCAGCTGGCGGCGCGCCGGCTGGTCGAAGGGCGTTGTCGTGTTGGCCTGATGTCGGCTGACTTCCGCACCCATGCCACCGGCTTGTTGCTGGTGCAGACCCTCGAAAACCTGGACCGCGAGCGCTTCGAGGTGTTCCTGTACGCCAGTGGTGACGATGACGGCACGGCCCTGCGACAGCGCATCAAGGCGGCCGCCGACTGCTTTGTCGACTGCAGCACGATGAGCCTTGCCGCTCAGGCGCAGCGCATCCAGGATGACGGCGTGGCGGTGTTGATCGACATGAGCGGCTACACCACCGGGTCGCGGGTACAGCTGATGGCGCTGCGCCCCGCACCGGTGCAGGCGCTGTGGCTGGCCTATCCCGGCACATTGGGCGCCGGTTGGGTGGACTACCTGATTGGCGACCCGGTGATCACGCCATTGGCCCATGCGGCCGACTTCGACGAGCACTTGGCGCAGCTGCCGTTGTGCTACGAGCCCACCGACGAATTGCGGGAGCACCCTGAAACCACCGCCTGCCGCAGCGATGTCGGCCTGCCGGAGCAGGCCTTTGTCTATGCCTGCTTCAACCAAAGCTACAAGATCACCGAGGACGTGTTTGCGCGCTGGTGCCGCATCCTGCACCGGGTGCCGCACAGCGTGCTGTGGCTGCTGGTGCCGCAGCCGGCCATCCAGGCTGCCCTGCGCGGGCATGCCGCAGCGCAGGGCCTGGACACGGACCGGCTGGTGTTTGCGCCGTTTGTGCCCACCACCGAGCATCTGGCGCGGCTGCCCTTGGCCGATGTGTTTCTCGACACCTTTCCCTACGGCGCGCACACCACCTGCAGCGATGCGCTGTGGATGGGCTTGCCGGTGCTGACGCAGGTCGGCCGCAGCTTTGCGTCCCGGGTGGCGGCCAGCCTGCTGGCAGCGGTGGGGTTGCCGGCGCTGGCGGTCGACAATGCCGAAGACTATGAGGAAATCGCGGTGCGTCTGGCCCAGGACGACGAGGCGCTGTGCAGCATCCGTGACCACCTGTGGGACAACCGTCGTGATCTGCCGTTGTTCGACAACCGGCGTTTTGCCGGCGAGCTGGGTGATCTGTTGTTGCGGATGGTGGACCGCTGGCAGCACGGCCTGGCGCCAGCAGCACTGCCCGCAGCGCTGCCAACGACGGTGGGCTGAGCCACCCGGCCAGGCTCGACAGCCCGGCCACCCGACTCACGGTGGTCAGGGCAGGCCGGGCAGGGCAACAAAAAAGGGGCCCCGTAGGGCCCCTGTTGCTTCGCTCTGCCGGTTCAGCCACCGGCGGCCTCGCGGGTCAGGGTCCGTCGGGCGACTGGCCCTCGACATCGGCCCAGCCCGGCTGGCCCAGTGCGTTCAGGCAATGCAGCACGGCAGCCGGGTTGTCAAAACGGTCCAGTACCGGGCTCGACGGTGCTGCGGGCAGGCTGGCCGCTGCAGATTCTGTCGCCGGCTGGTCGGTCAGGAAGCCCAGCAAGGCGTCGAGTGTCGCGCCATTGAGCCGGCTGCTGTCGACCTCGACCGTGTCGCCGTCGCGCTGCACCAGGCGCTGGCGCAGGCTGTCGTGGTAGCGCTGCTTCATGCCGACGAAGCGCACGAAGCGCTCGGCCTCGAAGTGCAACTTCGCTGCCGTGTCACCGCCCGTGCCGGTCTGACCCGCCACGGTGTCGGCAAACTCGGCCAGCAGGTTGCTGCGCACCAGGTGCACGATACGCAGGCTGGGCTCGCCAATTGCCCAGTCCAGGGCCGGCCGGGAATGGACAGGCGCCAGCGCAAAGCCGCGCACCGCCCCGGTGCCCAGGTCGCGGCCCGCGGTGTCGTGCGAGCGGCCCAACACCATCCGCGCAAACCAGACCGGGTCCTTGGCCCGCAAGTCGTAGAGCGCGCCAGCCTGGGCGGGTGGCACAACGCCCTCGGCCAGGCCGATGCTCAGCGGCGCCAACAGGTCGCCCTCGAAGCTGACTGCGGCGCTGTGGCTGAGCGCAGCCCGCAAGGTGTCGCTGCCGCAGTGTGGCGCGGCCAGCAGCAGCGCTGAACGGGCAGGCAGGTGGGCGGGCACCAGCGCTTGGGCATCGAAGAGGGCGCAAAACGGCGCGACCAGTTCCGGGTCCAGCCCGCGCAACCGGCTGAAGGTGCAGCGCAGCTCCTGCAGCAATGTCGGTGTGCTGTCGGCCAGCGCTTCGCCCAGGTACAGGCGCGCGCCGTCGACAGTGCCGCACAACGCAAACCGCAGCTGAGGCTGGTCGTCGTCGCCGGACAGGACAAGGTTGCCCTGCTGCAGCGACCACCGGGCGATACCCGCCGGTGGCGCCGCGCCGATGCGGCCGTTGTTGCGCAGGCGGATCAGGCCTTGCGCTGCGCCGTCCTGGCTGCGCAGCAGGTAGAGGCGCTGCTCTTCCGGGGCTTGCATCAGGTCAGGCTGGGCCTGGGCCAGCACACGCAGCATGGCCGCGTGCGGCGATTGCGGCTCAACGATGCCCAGCGCCACCCGGGCGGCGGCGCTGGCGTCCTCCAGCTGGCCTCGGCGGCACGCGGCGCGCAACAGCGTGGCGGTGCGTTCGACACTGCTGTGAGGCGTTAGCGTCAGGCCGGCCACAGTGGCGCTCGCAGGGGCTGCGGTCGCCACCTGAAGGTCTGCCTCTTGCGGCAGGGCCAGGGGCAGGGTGAGGGGTGTGGCCAAGGCGGCTGCGTTCATGGCTGGGGGTCTCCGATCCATCGTGAGCCACCAGTCTAGGCAGCCGATCGGCCCATAAAGCGCTAAAAAGCGGTCGAAATCGGGTCTGGTTCCGGCGTCAGGGCAGGCGCCGACCTGGCGCCGCACACCGCCCGGTGCGCTGAACCGTCGGCGCAGCCGGGGCGCAATCAGCCGGTACGACGACAACGTGTAGGAATTTGCCTTACAAGGCAGCCCGGCAAATAGGGACTCAAGAAGACGAATTGGACTGATGTTGCAGCCTTGTTGCGATCTCTACAGTTCGTTTCATTCCAGCCCCCCGTTCAATCAACGCCTGCACCCCACCGGACCAACCACCATGAACACAGAACAGATCCTTGCCGAAATCCGCGAAGCCAACCTGTCGTACCTGATGTTGGCCCAGACCCTGATCCGCTCCGACCTCGAACAAGCGCTGTTCCGCCTGGGCGTGACCGAAGACAGCGCCGTGATGATTGCTGCGCTGACGCCGGCGCAGATGATGAAGATCGCCTCGGGCAGCACCCTGTTGTGCCGCATGCGCTGCGATGACGACCTGGTCTGGAGCTTGCTGACCAGCCACGGCAAGGGCGCCGCCAACGAGAGCGTGTCCCGCCTGCATGCCTCCATCCTGATGGCCGGCCGCCACCAGGAAGCTGCCTGACCTGCCCGGCCCCGGGCCGGACCGCGCAGCCCACTGTGCCACCGGCCTGATCAACAAGACCCAAGGAGAGAGCACCATGCGTAGCAAGAGCATCCTGACCGAAGCCCGCCAGATCGACACCGCGGTCGAGTTGATCCGCCTGGGCGCCCGTCTGCAGGTCTTGGAGAGCGAGACTGACCTGAGCTACGAGCGCCTGCTGCGCCTGTACAAGGAAGTGGCCGGCAAGAGCCCCAGCAAGGGCCAGTTGCCGTTCTCGACCGACTGGTTCATGACCTGGCAGCCCAACATCCACGCCAGTCTGTTCCTCAATATCCACGAATACCTCAACAAGGTGGCCGCGCTCGAAGAGATCGACTCGGTCATCAAGGCCTACAAGCTCTATATGGAGCAAATCAACGCCCAGGGCCTGGAGCCGCAGTTGTCCGTGACCCGCGCCTGGCGCCTGGTCAAGTTTGTCGACAACGGCATGCTGACGATGACGGCCTGCAGCAAATGCGGTGGCCACTTCGTGACGCATCCGCACGAGATCGCCCGCCACTATGTTTGCGGCCTGTGCAACCCGCCGGCGCGTGCTGGCAAGGGGCGCAATGCGGGCGCGATCCAGTTGCCTTCTGTGCAGGATTGCCTGGTTCAATAGTTTTCTCCGGCTGCCGTGCCAGCGCCAGGCGTCAAGCCGCGCAGGCGCCGGTCGATACAAGCTTCAGGTACTGGGTTCGACCGGGTGCCGATTTGGTTTTCTTGTGTGTCTCCTCCTGGCACTTTTTTGGTGCCTTCTGGGCGATCGCCTCCGGGTGATCGCCCATTTTTCTGCCCGCTGCACTTCAGTCGGGATGAAAGTTGCCGATAGCGTCTGAGTGACGTGACTCGATCTGGACACCTGCTGTGAACCTGTCGCCGTTTTCGAAACAATACCTGCGCATCGGCCAAGCGCTGCCGTTTCCGTTGCGTGACGGCGGCGGTCGGCAGTTGCTGGGCGCCCATGTGCGCCTGGACGACCCGCAGACCTTTGCCGGTCTGCAGGCGGCCGAATTGTTTGCCGACGACAGCGAGTCCAACGACTGGCGCCGCCGCTTGGCGTCGGCGGTTGATGCGGCGTTGCGTCAAAAGGCGCTACTGCAAGGGGCGGGCGACACCCCGGATGCGGGCGGGCGCGAGCGCAATGCCGGTGCGACCAAGGGCGTGGGCGAGCAGTGGGCCGAATTTGCAGCCGTGCTGGACATCACGCTGCGTGATTTGGGCGCAGAAACCCCCTGGATGAGCCGGCTGACGGCGGTGCATGCGCGCGCCTCGCGCCTGGCCGAACAGCGGCTCGACGCCTCGCTCTACCACCTGATCTACAGCGCGGGCAACAGCACCGACCGCTACAGCAGCAACCACAGCCTGTTGTGCCTGCTGGTGTCGATCGAGACGGCCAACAAGCTGGGCTGGGACGCTGACCTGGTCAACAGCCTGTCGATGGCTGCGTTGACGATGAATGTGTCCATGCGACGCCTGCAAGACCAGCTGTCGTCCAGTGATGAGCCCGTGTCGGCCGAATCGCGCGCATTGATTGCCGGCCATGCGGAGCGGTCGGCGTCGGTGCTGCAAGAGGCTGGTGTGGCCGATCCGGTGTGGGTCGAGATCGTGCGCCTGCACCACGACGACAGCCTCAAGGCCAGTCCACTGGGTGAACTGACGCCGCCGCAGCAGGCGGCGCGGCTGCTCCGGCGGGTGGACATCTTCACGGCCAAGCTCAGCCGCCGCGCGACTCGCGGCCCGATGTCGCCGGTGCAGGCGGCGCGGGAGGCTTGCCTCGGCCCCAGCGGCACGCCTGACGAGATCGGCGGGGCCCTGCTCAAATCGGTGGGCCTGTACCCGCCGGGCAGCTTTGTCGAACTGGTGAACGGCGAAATCTGCATCGTGGTGGCGCGTGGACCGGTCGCCAATCTGCCGGTCGTCGCGGTAGTGATCGGCGCCGATGGTGCACCCGGCGGCAACGCGGAAGAGCGCGACACGCATGACCCGATTTTTGCGGTCAAGAGCGCACTGAGTGCATCCAAAGTGCGGGTGACGCCGCCGCACGATGCCCTGATGTCCCGGCACTGAACCGGCTGCGCCAGTACCTGGGCGATGGCGTCCGTTGCGGCCAGACCCAAGCGTTCACCATCTGCCCTGGCGCCACGCTTATCGACCGATCAACCGGCGCCACCGCGGCCGACACTGCGGCCATGACCGTCCATCCCGTCCGTCCCCCCTGGCACTGGCCCTGGCCCGCGCCGGCGCTGTTGACCTGGCTGGCGGCTTGGGCGCTGCTGACCCTGCTCACACCCGCCAGCCGCATCGGCGCCTGGGCAGCCGCTGCGGCCCTGGGCATGCTCGTGGCCGGGGTCATGCGGCAGACCAGCCGCTGGCGGCGGCTGATGGTGGCCGCGGGGTTTCCGGCGTCGGCGCTGATCAAGACACTGGCCAGTGCGGGCACGGCCACCAGCGCTGCGGGCTTGGCGGGCAGCCTGCTGCCCAGCGACGGGATGCCGGCCTGGGTCTGGCTGCTGCCGGCAGCGCTGCTGCTGGCGGTGTACCCGCTGCGGGCCTGGCGTGACGCACCGCTGTTTCCGACGCCGGCCGGTGCGCTGCAGGGTCTGGCCGCGTTGGCGCCGCTGCCCGCTGGCGCCCGGGTGCTCGACGCCGGCTGCGGCCTGGGCCACGGCCTGGCTGCACTGCATGACGAATATCCGCTGGTCGGTGTCGAGGGTGTCGAGTGGAGCTGGCCGCTGCGCCTGGCCGCGGCCATGCGCTGCCCGTGGGCCCGGGTGCGGCAGGGCGACATGTGGCAGGACGACTGGTCCGGCCTCGGGTTGGTCTATGTGTTCCAGCGGCCTGAAAGCATGGCACGTGCGCTGGCCAAGGCGCGCGCCGAGCTGGCACCCGGTGCCTGGCTGGCCAGCCTGGAGTTTGCGGCGCCGGGTGTCGCGCCCACTGCTGTACTGCAGAGGCCGGGCGCCAAACCGGTCTGGCTGTACCAACAGGTGGCAGGCGGTGCACAAGCACAGCATCACGGCTCAATCTGCAGCGGCCCCGGCCGATAACCCCCTCAACAAGCCCGGCCATCCGGTCCGGCACGACTGCCAAAGCCACAGCCCCACACCATGTTCGTCATCATCGGTTGGTTACTTGCCATGGTGTGCATCTTCGGGGTGTACATCTTTCACGGCGGCAACATCCAGGTCGTCTTGAAGGCCTTGCCTTTCGAGATGATCACCATCTTTGGCGCGGCGGCAGGCGCCTTCCTGGCCAACAACCAGATGAAGGTGATCAAGGCGTCGATCAAGGGACTGGGCCAATGTTTCAAGGGCAGCAAGTTCAACAAGGCGCGCTACATGGAGCTGCTGGCGCTGATGTTCGACATCCTGCAAAAAGCCCGCAAAGAGGGCCTGATGTCGATCGAGAAGGATGTCGAAGACCCGCACAGCTCGCCCTTGTTCCAGAAGTACCCGATCGTCGGCAATGACCACCATGTCACCGAGTTCATCACCGACTACCTGCGCATGATGGTCTCGGGCAACCTGAACGCCCATGAGATCGAAAGCCTGATGGACAGCGAGATCGAAACCCACCACAACGAAGAGCATGCCGCCGTGGCGGCGATCGCCCGGCTGGCCGGCGGCCTGCCGGCGTTTGGCATCGTTGCGGCGGTGCTGGGTGTCGTCAACACGATGGGCTCGGTGGGCCAGGCGCCGGCCATCCTGGGCGGCATGATCGCCTCGGCGCTGGTCGGCACCTTCCTGGGCATCTTGCTGGCCTACGGTTTTGTCGAGCCGCTGGGCGGCCTGCTGGAGCAAAAGGTCGAGGACGCCGGCAAGGAGCTGCAGTGCATCAAGACCACGCTGCTGGCCAGCATGCAGGGCTACGCGCCCCAGGTGGCGATCGAGTTCGGCCGCAAGGTGCTGTTCTCGGGCGACCGCCCGTCCTTCACCGAGCTTGAAGCGCACGTGAAAAAGAAATGATGAGCGGAGCACAGCATGGCGGGTGACGCAAAAAAGCTGCAACCGATCATCATCAAGCGCATCAAGAAGGGCGGCCATGCGGTGCATGGCGGTGCCTGGAAGATCGCTTATGCCGACTTTGTGACGGCGATGATGGCGTTTTTCCTGCTGATGTGGCTGCTGGGCAGCACCTCTGAGGGCGACAAGAAGGGCATAGCCGACTACTTCCAGAGCCCGCTCAAGGTGGCCTTGCTCAACGGCGGCTCGGGGTCGGGCGATTCATCGTCGGTGCTCAAGGGCGGCGGGCAGGACCTGACACGCTCGAGTGGCCAGGTCAAGCGGGGTGACGTCGAGGCGCCGCGCAGCACCATCAATTTGCAGGCGCTGCGCCATGAGCAGCGGGTGGCCGAGGCCACCAAGCTGCAGGAGCTGAGCGAGCAGGTGGAATCGGAGTTGAAAAACAACGCCAAGCTGGCCCAGTACGCCTCGCAGATCAAGCTCGACATGACCCGTGACGGGCTGCGCATCCAGATCGTCGACGGGCAGGCTCGGCCAATGTTTGACTCCGGCAGTGCCGTGGTCAAGCCCTACATGCGAGAACTGCTGCGCGCCATCGGCAGCGTGTTGCTGGAGGTGCCCAACCGCTTGACGATGGAAGGCCACACCGACGCCACGCCGTTTCCGGGCGGTGACCGGGGCTACAGCAACTGGGAGCTGTCGGCCGACCGGGCCAATGCGTCGCGGCGCGAACTGGTGGCGGGTGGCCTGACCGAGGACCGGGTGCTGCGCGTGCTGGGCCTGGCCAGCAGCCAGCCCTTCAACCGCAACGACCCCATCGAGCCGCAAAACCGCCGCATCAGCATCATCGTGATGAACCGGGATGCCGAGGACCGCTTCTACCGGCCCACCGCTGACCTGGTCGAACCGATGGCCAAGCCGGCGGTCGATGGTGCGTCGGCCGAGGCGCCGATACGCCCGGACAAGCCGGTGTTGGTATCAAGTCCGCCCCGCACCGGCCGATAAGCCCCCATCGACAGCCGTTGCACCCGTTTTCCCTTTCCGCCCCCAGCCCCAAGGACTGACATGAGCCATCCCTCCGACCTCAAGTTCCTGGTCGTCGACGACTTCTCCACCATGCGCCGCATCGTGCGTGGCCTGCTCAAGGAAATGGGCTGCACCAATGTAGACGAGGCCGAAGACGGCGCCGTCGCCTTGCAGATGCTCAAGGCCAACCGCTACGACTTCGTCGTCAGCGACATCAACATGCCCAACATGAACGGGTTCGACCTGCTCAAGGCCGTCAAGGCCGATGGCAACCTGAAGCACATCCCCGTGTTGATGGTCACGGCCGAAGCGCGCAAGGAGGACATCCTGCTGGCCGCCCAGAGCGGCGCCGCCGGCTACGTGGTCAAACCGTTCACCAAGGCCACGCTGGAAGAAAAAGTGACCAAGATCATGCAGAAACTGGCCTCGGCCACCGCTTGACCGGATCGACGGAGCCCACCATGAAGATGGACGATATTGCCGCGCTGATGCCCGACCCGCCTGTGACGACCTCGCCCGAGGTTTTCCAGCAGATCGGCGCGATCACCCGGCAGCTTCACGACACCATGCAGCAGTTGGGCGTGATGCCCAAGCTGCGGATCGCCACCGAGGGCCTGCCCGACGCGCGCAGCCGGCTCAGCTACATCGCCAACAAGACCGCCGAGGCGGCCGACAAGGTGCTCACGTCGGTTGACCAGGCCAAGGCCGAGCACAGCGCCATTGCCGAGGACACCCGCCGGCTGGCCGCCGCGCTGCTCGCCGACCCGGCCAAGGCCGTGGCCTCGGGGGCGGTGTTCAACTTTGTCAACGACATCGAATCGCGTACCAAGGCCATCGATGCCCACCTGACCGACATCATGATGGCGCAGGACTTTCACGACCTGACGGGTCAGGTGGTGGCCAAGGTGGTGGCGCTGGCCAATGACCTGGAGGACAGCCTGGTCAAGCTGCTGGTGCAGGTGGTGCCGGCTGAACACCGCGAAAAGGTGGACCTGAGCGTGCTGCACGGCCCGGTCGTCAACCCCGAGGGCCGCACCGATGTCGTGACCAACCAGGGCGAGGTCGATGACCTGCTGGCCAGCCTTGGGTTCTGAGCCAACACAAGGCCGCGGGCCGATCTCACAGCAGACAGCGGCCCTCGGCCGCTTTTTGCGTTTCTGAAGCCATGAACCCGGCCGATTAGCGCCCGATAGGCTGGCCTTTTGCCCCGCTAGCCGCAGGGACTGCGCTCCTACCATGGCTTGCCCACTTTGCCGTGCCCGAGAGAGACCATGCCCGAAGCCCTGCTCAGCCCTCCTGCCGTCCTGACCCTGGCCGAACTGGTCAGCCAGGCCCATCGCCTGCAGCAAGCCGGCCAGGCCGATGCTGCCGTCGCGCTGTACCAGGGTTGGGTGGTTGACGGGCCGCTGGCCATGCGCCATGTCGCCTGGTTCAACCTCGGCACGCTGCTGGGCGGGCTGAGCCGCCATGCTGACGCCGAGGCCGCCTACCGCCAGGCGGTGGCCCTGCAACCCAACTTTCCGCATGCCCGGCTCAACCTGGGGCATTTGCTGGAGCGTGCCGGCCAGCCCGACCAGGCACTGGCGCAGTGGCGCGCTGTGCTGGCCAGTGGCGCCTCGGCTGACCTGCGGGTGCATGCCTGGAACAACCTGGGCCGCCTGCTGGAGTCGCTGCGCCGCTTTCCGGAGGCCGAGTCCTGCCTGCGCGACAGCCTGATGCTCGACGCCCACCAGCCCAGCGTCATCCAGCACTACCTGCACCTGCGGCAAAAGCAGTGCGCCTGGCCGGTCTACCAGACCCTGGGCGAGGTCACGCCCAACATGTTGCTGACCGGCACCTCGCTGCTGGCAATGATGAGCGCCAGCGACGATCCGGCGCTGCAACTGATTGCCGCCACCCGATTTGCCACCGACCGGGTGCCCAAGCTGGCGCCGGTGGCGCTGCACAGCACCATGCCGGCACGCAGCGGCAAGATCAAGATCGGTTACCTGTCGGGTGACCTGCACATGCATGCGGTGGGCCTGCTGACGCCCGAATTGTTCGAGCTGCACGACCGCAGCAAGTTCGAGGTCTACGCCTTTTGCTGGACGCCCGAGAGCGCCCAGCCGCAGCGCCAGCGCATCCTGGCCGCGATGGACCACCTGGTGCGCCTGGACGGGGTGGACGACGCCACCGCCGCACGCCTGATCGCCCAGGCCGGCATCGATGTGCTGGTCGACCTGCAAGGCCTGACCAGCGGCGCCCGGCCCGCCATCCTGGGCTACCGTGCGGCGCCGGTGCAGGTCAGTTACCTGGGTTTGCCCGGTACCTCGGCCCTGCCTGGGGTGGACTGGATCGTGGCCGACCACTACGTGATGCCGCCCGAGCTGGAGCCGTACTGCACCGAGCAACCGATTCGCCTGCCGCACTGCTACCAGGTCAGCGACCGCAAGCGGGACGTCGCGCCGCGCCCGCAGCGCAGCACCTACGGCCTGCCCGAAGACCGCTTTGTCTACTGCTCGTTCAACAACACCTTCAAGTTCACGCCCGAGGTGTTTGGCGCCTGGATGCGCATCCTGGGCCAGGTGCCCGGCAGCGTGCTGTGGCTGCTGGCCGACAACGACACCGCCCGCGACAACCTGCAGCGCGCCGCACTGGCGCAGGGTATTGCCGCCGACCGGCTGGTCTTTGCGCCGCGGGTGGCGCCGCCCGAGTACCTGGCGCGCTTCCAGTGTGCCGACCTGGTGCTCGACACCTTCCCGTACAACGCTGGCACCACGGCCAGCGATGCGCTGTGGATGGGCACGCCGATCGTCACGCTCAGTGGCCGCAGCTACATCTCGCGCATGGCCGGCAGCCTGCTGAGCGCCGTGGGGCTGCCCGAACTGGCCACCACCAGCCTGGCGGACTACGAACGCCTGGCCGTGCTGCTGGGCCGCCACCCGGCCCGCGTGGCCAGCTACAAGCGCTTCCTGGCCGAGCACGGCCGCAGCTCACCGCTGTTCGACCTGCCCAGCATCGTGCGCGGCCTCGAGACGGCCTTCGAGCGGCTGGCGCTCAAGCACCGCGCCTGACCCTGGGTCCCCCGACCGCTGACCTCAGACCCCTGACCCGTGTCCGCCCGCGACGATCCCTTTCTGCACCCGGTGCCGGCCCCCGCCGAGCCGGAGGCCGTTGGCTTGACCGACGACGCACTGGCACAGGCGCTGGTGTGGCTGACCTGTTACCACGGCAACGAGCGCTCGATCGCCTCGTTGTTCGAGGGCCAGCAGGTCGAGGGCCTGGTCGGCCCCGACCAGGCGCTGCGGGCGTTGCGCGAGGCGGGCTTCAAGGCCGGCCTGGTCCAGCGCGCTATCCCCGACATGCCCGACCTGCTGATGCCGGTGGTGCTGCTGCTCAAGAACGGCGATGCCTGTGTCTTGCTGGCGCGCCGCCAGCAGACCTCCGGCCCGGCGATCTGCACCGTGCTGCTGCCCGGCGCCGTGCCGCGGGAGGTGGTGGCCACCGAGACCGAACTCAATGTCGAGTACACCGGCATGGCCCTGGTGGCCACGCCACAGCCGCAGGCCGCCGCGCCGTCGGCCACCGCCAGTGCCGAGCAGGCCGCGGCGCTGCGCGACCCGGCGTCGCACTGGTTGTGGGGCACGATGCGGCGCTTTGCGCCGTACTACCGCTCGGCCTTGCTGGCCGCGTTGCTGAGCAACACGCTGATGCTGGTGACGGGCACCGTCACGTCGGTGATCTACGACAAGGTGATCCCACACCAGGCCTTTGTCACCTTGTGGGCGCTGGCCATTGCCGGTGGCCTGGCGCTGGTGTTCGACCTGGCGGCGCGCCAGTTGCGCGCCCACCTGATCGAGCTGGCCGGCAAGAAGGTGGACCTGCTGGTCGGCACCACGCTGTTTCGCCAGAGCCTGGGCGTGCGCATGGAGCACCGGCCCGAATCGGCAGGGGCGTATGCCCACCTGGTCAGCCAGATCGAGCAGGTGCGCGAATTTTTTGGTTCGGCCACGCTGTCCGCGGTCAGTGACCTGCCGTTTGTCTTCATCTACATCGCGATGACCTTTGTCATCGGCGGGCCGCTGGGCTGGGTGACGGTGGCAGCAGTCCCGTTGATCCTGGGCGCGTCGTGGCTGGTGCAGGGATCATTGCGGCGATCGATGTCGGCCAACATGGCGCAGCAGGCCGACCTGCACGGCCTGCTGGTGGAGTCGGTCGAGGGCATCGAGGACGTCAAGGCCACGGGCTCGCAGGGGCGCTTTTTGCACCACTACGAGCAGACCACCGCGGCCTCGGTGCACAGCCAGCTCTCGGCCCGCCGCATCAGCAGCCTGACGATGAACCTGTCGATGATGTCGCAGCAGGCCGTCACGCTGGTGATGCTGGTGTGGGGCGTTTACCTGATCGACGCCAAGGTCATCACCGGTGGTGCGCTGATGGGGGGCGTGATGTTTGCAATGCGGGCGATTGCGCCGCTCAACTCGGTGGTGATGCTGGCCACCCGCTACCAGGGCGCACGTGCCGCGATGCGCGGGCTGGACCGGGTGATGGCGCAACCGACCGAGCGTGAAGCCGGCCGCAACTACATCCCGCTGCGCAGCATGACCGGCGCCATTGGCCTGCACGACGCCGGTTTTGCCTACCCGGCGCCCACCGGCCAGCAGGCACCGCAGGTGCTCAAGGGCGTGAACCTGCGCTTCCAGGCCGGTGAACGTGTCGCCATCCTGGGCCGCATCGGCAGCGGCAAATCCACCATCCTGCGCCTGATCGCCGGGCTCTACCGCCCGACCGACGGCACGGTGGAGGTGGACGGCATCGACCTGCGCCAGCTCGATCCGGGCGATTTCCGGATGAAGGTGGGCTATGTGCCGCAAGACTCGCGGCTGTTCCACGGCAGCCTGCGCGACAACGTGCTGCTGGGCCGCGCCGGGGCCGACCCCGCGCGCCTGGCCGAGGTGGCCAAGCTGACCGGCCTGACCCGGCTGGTCGAAGGCCATCCGCTGGGCTGGGACTTGCCGGTGGGTGAGTCCGGCGGGCTGCTGTCAGGCGGTCAGCGCCAGTTGGTGGCGCTGACGCGCAGCCTGATCACCGCGCCGAAGCTGTTGCTGATGGACGAGCCCACCAGCTCGATGGATGCCCAGAGCGAGATGGCCTTCCTGCGCCAGCTCAAGGAGGCCGCCAGCGACTGCACGCTGATCATGGTCACGCACCGCCCGGCCGTGCTGGAGCTGGTGCAGCGCATCATCGTGATCGATGGCGGCAAGGTGGTGATGGACGGCCCCAAGGCGCAGGTGCTGGCCGCGCTGTCGGGCGCCAAGCCGGCGGCGCAGGCGGCACCGCCCACGGCCACGGGTGAGGCCGCTGCACCCACCAATGTGCACCGCCATCCCAGCACCCAGCCGTCCGACAACCGCGCAGCCGTCTGAGCGCAGGCACCCCCATGCCCCGACCCGACTCGACTACCGCCGGACCTGCATTGCGGCGTGGCGATGCGCAGTACCTCAGCCCGTCCCAGGCGGCGTATGAGCTGGAGCCGGCCCGCGGCGCGATCTGGTCGATCTACCTGATGCTGGCCGCGCTGGCGGTGGGGTTGACCTGGGCCACTTTTGCCCAGGTGGACATGATCACCCGCAGCGACGCCCGGGTGATCCCCGAAGGCCGCGAGCAAGTGATCGCCAGCCTGGAGGGTGGCATCCTGCGCGAGCTGAAGGTGCGCGAGGGTGAGGCGGTGGTGGCCGGCCAGCCGCTGGCGCTGATGGACCCGACCCGGGTCGAGGCCCAGCAGGGCGAGAGCCGGGCTAAACGGCTGTCGCTGCTGGCCACGGTGGCGCGCTTGCAGGCCGAGGCCACCGGCCGGCCGCTGAAGTTCATGCCCGAGCTGGCAGCCGTGCCGCTGGTGGTGCAGGGGGAGACCGACTCGTACAGCGCGCGCCAGCGGGCGCTCAACGACGCGGTGGGCATCAGCTCGCGCAACCAGCGCCTGCTCGAGCGTGAGCTGGGCATGGCCGAGTCGATGTCGGCCAAGGGCCTGATGAGCGATGTCGAGGTGATGCGGCTGCGGCGCCAGGTCAACGACATGAACATGCAGACCCAGGAGCGCATCAACCGTTTTCGCCAGGATGCCAGTGCGGAGTTGGTGCGGGTGCAGACCGAGCTGACGATGATGGGCGAGCAGCAGGTGGTGCGCGACGACATGATCAAGCGCACCGTGCTGACGTCGCCGGTGCGTGGCATGGTCAAGAACATCCGCATGAACACGCTGGGCGGCGTGGTGGCCGGCGGTGCGCCGGTGATGGAGATCGTGCCGCTGGGCGACCTGGTGCTGGTGGAGCTGCGCATCAAGCCGGCCGACATCGGCTTCATCAAGCTGGAGCAGCGGGTCGAGATCAAGCTCACCGCCTACGACTACGCCGTCTATGGCAGCCTGCGTGGCAAGGTCATGACGATGAGCCCCGACGCGCTGGGCGACAGCGAGCGCAACGCCGGTGCCGAGGGCACCTGGTACCGCGCGCTGGTGCGGGCCGACCCCAGCACCTTGAAGGCCGGTGGCAAACCGCTGACGGTGCTGCCCGGCATGGTGGGCACGGCCGAGATCAGCACCGGGCGGCGGTCGGTGCTGAGCTTTTTGGTGCGGCCGATGATGAAGGCGCAAGAGGCGTTCACCGAGCGTTGATCGCGAGCGCACCCGCCAGCGGGTGAGGCCGTGGTCGGGATTTGGGGTGCAAAACGGGCCGCAGTTTGACGATCGCCCACAGCGCGGCAGGCGTCTACTGCCCACAGAGCCCGCGCCTGGCGCGTTGGCAATGCCCCGCGATACCCGCGCCCCACCCAGCGCCTCTTTGGCCGCCACCATGACGCCGATGCCTCCCGCCCCGACCTTTGCCTGTCCGGCCCCTGACCGGTGCAACCGCACGCGGCATGCCGCTGTCGTGCTGGGTCTGCTTGCCGGCCTGCAAGGCGGCAGTTGGGCGGCCTGCATCGACGAGGTACGCCCCGAGCCGGCTGCTGGCGCGGCGCCGGCCGCCGGTTCGCAGGCCGCCAACAACCCCCGCGGCCAGTTGCAGACGCTGGTGCACGATGCGCTGCAGCGCAGCAACGGCATCGGTGCGGCCCGCTTGCTGGCCGAGGCGGCCGAGCAGGATGTCAATGAGGCGCGGGCCAGTAAAAAGCCGATGGCCTCACTCAACGCCCTGATCAGCCCTGAGCTCAACACCGGCACCGCGGGCGCGCCCCGCAGCAACCTGCAGGTCCGCGGCGGTGTCACGCTCAGCCAGACGATCTACGACGGCGGCCGCAGCGACCGCATCATCGACTGGCGGCGCTTCCAGGCCGAAGCGGCCCGGCTGGGCCTGCTGTCGACCCAGGAGCAGATCACCCTGGCCACCACCTCGCTGGCCTTCGAGCGCAGCCGCTTCCGCATGCAGGCGGTGATCTACGGCCAGCAGCTGCGCAAGATGGCCTGCCTGGTGGAGTCGCTGGAGGCGATCGTGCAAGCCGACAAGGGCCGCACCAGTGAGCTGGTCCAGGCCCGCAAGCAACTGCAACAGACCGAGCTGCAGCAAACCCAGGCCCAGTCGCAAGCCCGGCAGGTCGAAGCCCGATTGCGCCGCATCGCCGGTGACGGCCTGCCCGGCACCGAGGGCATGAGCACCTTGCTGCTGGCGGTGCCCGACCTGCCCGGCGTGCTGGCCGCGGCCGAGCGGTCCGCCGACATCAGCCAGCTTGATGCCAATACCCGGTCGTTGCGTGAAATGGCGCGGGTGGTCGAGGCCGGCAACAAGCCGCAGCTGAGCTGGAGCCTGGGCGGCAATGCCCAGGTGGCAGCCGCCGGTGGTGCGCCACACTCCGCGGGCATCAATGCGGGCGTCACCGTCAACATCCCGCTGCTCAATCCGTCGCTGGAATACTCAACCCAGGCTGCGCGCAAGCGGGCTGATGCCGCCGGGCTGCAGCGGGCCGAGGTGCTGGAGCAGCGACGCCAGCGCATCGTTGAGATCTATGAGCAGGCCGACTCGGCCTTTGACCGGCTGCGCCGCATCGGCCTGGTGCTGCGCGACAGCGACCGGCTGCGCAACTTCACGCTGCAGCAGTGGCAGCAGCTGGGCCGGCGCTCGCTGTTCGATGTGATCGGCGCCGAGACCGACCACTACAGCCTGCGGGTGCAGTACGTCAATGCGCTGCACGATGGCCAGCAGATGAACGCGATGTTGACGTCGCTGGGCACCGGGTTGTCGGCTTGGCTGCAATGAGCCCGCGCCTGGCGCCGAACTGACCGGGAAAGCTACGGTTTTCGGGCGACCCCGGACCCTCAAGATCTGGAGAATCGTTTTTGCTGCGCGTGGCGCCCCGCCGCCGCAGCACGAGCGCGGCACGAGCGCAGCACAAGCGCGGCACAAGCGCAGATTCTCAAACAGGCGGTGACCACATGTGCGGGATTGCAGGCATTCACTTCAAGCAGGCCGTGGACAGCGGCGTGCTGGACCAGGCGGCAGCGCACTTTGCGCGCAGCCTGAAGCACCGCGGGCCAGACGCCTTTGGCGCGCACCGCACCGACCGGGCGGTCTACGCCAACCTGCGGCTGGCCATCGTTGACCGCAGCGGCGGCGACCAGCCGATCTACGCACCCGATGCCGCACGCGGCATCGTCTACAACGGCGAGGTCTACAACTGGCAGGCGCTGCGCCAGCCGCTGGAAGCCCACTACCCGTTTTCCACCCAGGCCGACACCGAGGCCGTGCTGGCCACCGTGCTGGCCCAGGGCGACGCCGGCCTGGCCCGGCTCAACGGCATGTTTGCGCTGTGTGTGTGGAACGACCATGACGGCTCGTTCCTGCTGGCGCGCGACCGCTTTGGCGCCAAGCCGCTCTATGTCTACGAGGACGCCAACTGCATCGCCTTTGCGTCCGAGCTGCGCACGCTGCTGGGCCTGCCGGGGCTGGACCACACGCTGGACCCGGTGGGGTTTCAAGACTACCTGAGCTACCGCTACAACCTGGCGCCGCACACCCAGTTCGCCCGCATCCGCAAACTCACTGCCGGCTGCGTGCTGCGCTTGAAGGGCGGTGTCAGCGAGATCCGCCGCTTTGCCGATGTCAGCCTGCACGAGCCGGTACCCGATCACACCCGACCCGAGCAAAGCTACATCGACGAGCTGGACCAATTGCTGGGCAAGGCGGTGCAATCGCAGCTGATGGGCGAGGTGCCAATCGGCGTGCTGCTCAGCGGCGGGCTGGACTCCAGCGCGATTGCGGCCTATGTGCACCGCGCTGGCGCCCGGCTCAAGGCCTACAGCATCGGCTTTCCGGAGGTCAACGAGTTCGAGTTCTCGCGTGAAGTGGCGCGCCACTTCGACCTGGACTATGTCGAGATCAGCATGGGCCGCGACGAGCTGTGCAGCGGCATGGACGCGGTGATCGCGCAGCTCGACGAGCCGATCGCCGACCCGGCCTGTTTTGCGCTGTCGCGGCTGTGCCAGCGCATCCGCGAGGACGTGACCGTGGTGCTGTCGGGTGAGGGCGGCGACGAGATGTTTGCCGGCTACAGCCACCACCAGCTGGCGTTGCAGCCGGGGCTGGAGCGCAACCATGTGTTTGCGCACTTCTTTCACCAGAGCGCCAACAACCTGGACGCCAACCAGTGTCTGATGGACAAGGCCATGCCGCCGCACCACCTGCGGATGCGGCCGTATTTCGACCAGGCCGACACGGTGCTCAACGGCATGCAGCGCTTTGAGCTGCACAGCTGGATGCCCGAGAACCTGATGATGAAGGCCGACAAGGTGCTGATGGCGCACTCGCTGGAGGGGCGCTTTCCGTTTCTGGACCTGGACCTGTACCAGTTCGCCTCGACGCTGCCGCAGGCCATGAAACTGCCGCATGCCGGCTCGAGCAAGCATGTCTTGCGCCGGCTGATGGCCGACCAGTTGCCCCGCTCGGTGATCGAGCGCCGCAAGATGGGGTTCACCGTGCCACCCGCGTTCATGCTGGCGCCGTTGCGCCCGCGCCTGCTGCAGGCGGTCGAGGCGTTGCGCGGCCAGCCGCTGGCCGAGGTGCTGGACCTGTCGGCCATTGCCGACCTGCTGGAGCGCCACTACCGCGGCGAGGCCGTGCCGGTGTTCAAGGTCTGGAACCTGGCGGTGCTGCTGCTGTGGTGGGCCGATGTGTACCCTGCGGTGCGGGCGCAGGGCAGGCCGGAGGCTGCCAGCGCCGTGACGCTGCCGCCGCTGGTGCCCGAGGCCGGGTTGCAGGCCCAGGCCGGCGCGGCCGCTCAGCCCCGCACCCGGCTGGTTATCTACACCGCGATGGTCGGCGCCAAGGAGGCGCTGGCCAACCCGCTGGCGGGCTTGCCGGCCGATGCCACGACCGACCTGGACCTCGACTTCGTCTGCGTCACCGACGACCCGGCCCTGCGCTCGCCGGTGTGGCGCTGCCAGTTGCTGGCCGGCGGCCATGTGCCGACCGAAAAGCTCTCGCGCCGGCCCAAGGCGATGCCGCATGAGTACTTCCCCGAGGCCGAGTACAGCCTGTACGTCGACAACACCGTCACCTTCAAGCGCCTGCCGCAGCAAAGTGATTTGGCCACTGACCGGCCCAGCCTGTTCAAGGCCTTCCGCCACGCCACCCGCCACGACCCGGCGCAAGAGGCCGAGGCGGTGGCGATCCTGGGCTACGACGACGTGACGACGATCTGCGCGCAGCTGGACTTTTATGCCGCCCAACAGCCGCTGGACAGCGTGACCCCGCTGACCACCGCCACCGTGCTGCTGCGCGCCCACCACAGCCCCGAGATCGTGCGTTTTGGCGTGACCTGGTGGGAGAGCATCCTGGCGTTTTCCAAACGCGACCAGCTGTCGTTCGACTTTGCGCTGCGGCGCAGCGGCTGCGCAGTCGAATATTGGCCGGGTGGCACCCACGACAACCCGCTGGTCGAGTGGAACGGCAGCGTGCTGCAGCACCGCGTCAAGGCCAGTTTTGATGCCAAGCGCTATGCCTGGCTGCACCGCGCCGAGCCCGAGGCCCAGCACGACCCGAAAGCGCATTTCCTGGCGCACGGCGCCGGCCAGGAGGCCAGCTACCTCAAGTCAGCACCGCTGCTGGAGTTCATCTGCCACCGCCACCACAGCAGCCTGGGCGGCCAGGTGTCGCCGCGCCGCAACCTGGCGCCAGCGCTTGAATCCTTGCTGGGCGCACACCGCCGCGCCGGTTGCCGCTACCTGCTGGTGCGGGTGCAGGGCAGCCCGCAGCGCCATGCCTTCGACGCGGCTGAGTTGGACGCCGCGTCGCGTGCGGTGTCGGTGTTCCTGAGCCCGGCCACCGGCACGGTGCTGGATTTGCCCTGCAGCGACCTGCAGGCCGACGGCAAGGTCTACACCACCACCCAGCACCCGCACGACCTGATGGTGGTGCTGGGTTTGCCGGGCGAGTTGCTGGTGGCGGCCAGCCAGAAGCTGCAGCGCCTGCTCAACCCGCAGCGCGGCGCCTTGGTGGCCGTGCTGTGCAGCCCGGTCAACTTGAAGCAGGCCGCTGAGGCCGAACGCACGATCGAGGCCACGCTGCAGGCCAGTGCCCTGAGCGCCCTGCACGGCTCGCAGCATGATGACGAGCGGGCGGCCCTGCCCAACACCCTGATCGGCATCAGCTGGCAGCACGCGACCTTGCCTGCCGTGGTGCCGGAGGTCTTGGCATGAACCACGTGCTGTGCGACGGCGGCCTGTGCAACCGCCTGAATGCGCTGATCTTTGCGCTGATCCTGCAGCGCAAGTTTGGCCCGCTGGGCCATGACTGGCAGATTGCCTGGCCGCAGAACAACTGGTGCGGCGCGTCGTTTGGCAGCCTGTTTTCCAGCCCGCTGCCGCAGGACAACCGCAGCATCGAGGACTTCAAGCAGCAGCAGGCCGGCCACCTGCTGCTGATGCATGAAAACCAGATCGGGTTCGATGCCGACCGGCTGATCCTGAACCGGACGCTGACCTGCTACGACGACTACCGCCGCATGCTCGACAGTGCACGCGCCGATGGCCTGAGCGTGGTCTATTTCAACAGCCTGCTGCCGGCCTTTGTGCAAGACGACGAGGTGCGCGACGCGCTGCAGTTGCTGGGCCTGAATCCGCAGCTGGCCAGCACCGCCGGGCGCTTCGTCGAGGCCCGCCAGATCGACCGCAGCACGCTGGGCCTGCACATCCGCAAGACCGACTTTGGTGACCTGATCGATGACCAGGCGCTGTTCGCGCAAGCCCAGGCCAGCCCGCGCCGGTTTTTTGTCTGCTCGGACGATGCGGCCGTCAACCAGCGCTTTGCCGGCCTGCCCAATGCCGCGGTGTTCGAGAAGTCGGCGTTCCCGGAAAAGCTGGCCGGCGATGCCGCCTGGCTGCACTGGACCACCGACGCCGAGGGCCGGCGCTTCCCGTTCAACATCACCCGCTCCGGCGCCTCGGTGGTCGAGGGCCTGATCGACCTGCTGATCCTGTCGCAAACCGAGATCGTGCCCACCTCGGGCTCGACCTTTCTGGCAACCGCACGGCTGTTTGGCCGCTGTGGCTTTTTCACCCCCGCCCCCGCTCTCGCCCCCGCCACCCCCCCAAAAGGCCCCGCCATGACCGATCACGCCACCGCCACCGTTGCCACCGCCACCGTTGACACCACCGCCACCAGCCCTGCGGCACCCGCTGTAGTCAAGCCGGTGACCCAGCCCGAGCTGTTCAACCTGCTCAACCTGATCCGCCCCTGGCAGATGATCAGCGACACCAAGCTGCGCATGGGCTCAGACGCCGATGGCGGCTATGTCATGCCGTCGTCGTCGCGCCGCAGCAATACCGTGATCTCGATCGGCATCGGCAACGAGGTCAGCTTCGACAATGAACTGGCCCGGCTGGGTGCGCGGGTGATCCAGTTCGACCACACCATAGCCGCTGCACCCAGCACGCTGCCCGGCATCGAGTTCAACCGCCTGGGCTGGGGCGCCCGTGATGAGCACCCGTTTGTCAGCCTGCAGGCGATGGTCGGCATGGTCGACTGGGACCGGGCGGAGCACCCGATCCTCAAATTCGACACCGAGGGCGCCGAGTGGAGCTGCCTTATCGACGCCCGCAGCGAAGACCTGGACCGGTTCGAGGTGCTGACGGGTGAGTTTCACGATTTCCACAACCTCGTCAACCGGCCGCACTTTGACCAGGTGATGGCGGTGTTCACCAAGCTGTGCAGCACCCACCGGGTGATCCACCTGCATGCCAACAACGCCGGTGGCATGGTGATGCTGGGCGGCATCCCGTTTCCGCGGCTGCTGGAGCTGACCTTCATGCGCAAGCGCTCAGCGTCGTTCCACGGCCATTCGTCCGAGCCGATTCCCGGCCCGCTGGACCGGCCCAACGTGGCGCAGCTGCCGGACCTGGTTCTGCGCGCCTTCTGATCCCGCAGCCCCGACCCCCGGAGCCCCCGATGACGACCCAGATCACAGACGCGCCCGGCGCGACGGCCTTCGCCAACCCGGCCGCCAGCCCGCCGCCGATGACACCGTTCCAGGCCATGCTGGCCGAACTCGATGTCGGTGCGGCGATCGACGCCCGCCGAGCCATGGACAAGATCGCCGCTGCCGGGCCGGGTGCGCGCGGCCTGTTCATCGACTGCGGCTCCAACCTGGGGCAGGGCTACAAGCAGTTTGCGCGGCACTTTGCAACCCGCCATTTCGATTACATCCTGATCGAACCCAACCCGAACTGTCTGCCCGAGCTGCAGCGCCTGGCCGCATTGGCTGAACGGCCGCACGAGATCCTGGCGCAGGCGGCCAGTACCCATGCGGGCAGCGTCAAGTTTTTTGGCCTGGAGCAAGACCCGACATCGCAGGGCGGGTCGATGCTGGCCGAGCACAACAGCCGCTATTACGCGGCCGATGACGCGCGGGCACTGGAGGTGCCGTGCTTCTCGCTGGCCGATCTGATCCGCAGCCGCGGTGAGGGCTATGCCGCGGTGGTGCTCAAGCTCGACATCGAGGGCGGCGAGTACGAGGTGCTGCCCGACCTGATCGCCAAGCAAGCCCACCTGCTGCTGGACGCCGCCTACATCGAGTTCCATTCGCAGTACATGGCCGAACCCAAGGCCACCACCTACCGTGCGCTGGAGGCGGCGATCCGCCAAAAGCTGACCCAGGACCGGGTGCCCTACCGCATCTGGATCTGAACCCAGGACACAAGGCTGCGTTGCCGCCCCGGCAGGGGCGCCAGGTTTGACCTGGAACACCGCCTCTGACCGATCGAGCCCGCCCTGTGCGGGCTCGCTGCGTTTTGAGACGCGGTTCGGGGGTGGGCCGCGGCCCGCGCGCCGCACTGCACCGGCGGCTTGACCGCCGACTGTCCCGGTGTCCGGTCTCGTCAAGACCGCAGCGCCAAAAAAAAGCCCGGCGGGTGCCGGGCTGTTGGGGGTCAGATGCAGGTCAGTACAGCGGCCCCTGCTGGCTGCGCGACAACTCGTCCTCCAGCGTGCTCCGGTGCAGACCGGCAGGGCTGACCGGCGTCCCCGATGCATCGCCTGCCACCGCCCCGGCCGTGGGCGGGGTAGGCGCTCCAGGCTGTGTGGCCGGCAACAAGTCGGCAGCCGGTGCGGCCAGCACGTCACCCAGTTGCACCGGGGTGGCACCCGGTGCCGCTCGAGCCAGCCAGACGTCGGCCATTTCATGCGACTGTCCATCGGCCGTCTTGTAGCCCGAAATCAGCGCCACCGCGTTGCCGTTGTCCATGCGACTGCTGCGGCCGTAGCTCAGGTCCAGCTCGGTGATGCCCAGGTCCACCAGCCCCTTCAACTCGCCGGTATCGGTCCTGCCGTCGTGGTTGGCGTCAACCCAGACCTTCAGGTCGGAGAAGGCGGCGTCATGGCTGTTGACCTTGCCGTCGTGGTTCAGGTCGAGCGCGCCCAGTGCATCGTAGCCATGCGCCGCCGTCTGGCCGTTGGCCAACTTGGTCGCCGAGCCGAACAGCTCGCTGCCGTCGTTGATCACACCATCGTGGTTGCGGTCCATGGCCAGCAAACCGTCGCTGCCACCGACCCAGCCGTACTTGGCATTGGTGCCCGTGCCGGTCAGGTCGAAGGTGACGCCATTGGCCGCCGACACCGTGCTCACGCCGTTGCCGTCGAGGTCCAGCATGATCGGAGTGACGAAGAAGTTGTCCATGAAGGCCTGCTGCTGCGCCGTACCCAGCGAATGGATGCTGGCGGTGGTCAGTGCGTTGACCTGCGCATCTGTCATGGCCGCGATGTCCACCACGGAGAAGGCGTTCAGCTGGTTCGTGCTGAGCTGGCTGATCTGGGCCGTCGTCATCGACATGATCTGGCTCGGCGCCAGGGCCTGGATGTCGTCGGTACCCAGGTAGGTGATCTGGTCGGTGGTGAGCTTGGCAACCTGCGCATCACTGAGGCCGCCGATCTGGGCCGAGCTCAGGGCATTGAACTGACCGCTTGTCAGCACCTGCAGGTTGGCGGTGCTCAACCCGAGCATCATGTCTGCCCGCAGGCTGCCGATGTCCGCCGTCTCGATCGCCAGGACCTGGGCCGATGTCAGCGCGGCCAGGTGGTCCTCTCGCAAACCAGCCAGGTCGCCAGTGTCGAGCTTGACGATGTCGGCGGTCGTGATTGCCATGATTTGGGCGGTGGTCAAGGCGGCCAGGTCGGCGCTGTCCAGGCTGGCGAACTGGGTGGTCGTCAACGCGGCGATCTGCGCCGTGCTGAGCGAGAACATCTGGTGTCCGGTCAGGCTGTTCAGGGCGGTTGTGGTCAGCGCTGCGAACTGGTCGGTCGTCAGCGCCTGCAACTGTTCGGCTCCCAGCGCCTGCCACTGGCTGGATTGCAGCGCGTTGAGCTGGGTGGAGCTCAGCACCTGCATGCCGCTGGTGGTCAGGCCGGGTATGGCATCGGCCGTCAGCGAGGCCAGATCGACCGCCTTGATGCCCATCAGCTGCGCCGTGGTCAGCGCTGCTGCCGCATCAACCCCCAGCCCGGCCAGCGCACCGGCACTCAGCACCGCCAGGTCGTTGGTGCTGATGGCCTGGATCTGCGCGGTGGTGAACACCGAGAAGTCACTGCTGTCGAAGCTGGCGAACTGCGACGCCGTCATGGCCGCGATCTTGTCGGTTGTCAGGCCGGCAAACTGGTCTCGCGTCAGGATGTTGAGGTTGGCGGTGGTCAGCGCGGCGATCTGCGCGGTGCTCAGGTAGTTCAGCTGCTGGGTGCTGAAGGCGCCCCACTGCGAGGTCTCCAATGCCCGGAGCTGCGAGTTGCTCAGCACGCGGATGGCGGCACTGTCGAGTCCCGACAACGCGTCGGCGGTCAGGGCCTTGATGTCGGCGTTCTGGATTGCCTGGATCTGGTCGGTCGTGAGCGCGGCAACCTGCTCCGAACTGAATCCGGCCAGCACGCCGGTCTGCAGCGCAATGATGTCGGCGGTGCTGAGTGAGGCGAACTGCGCACCCGTCAGGGCGTCCAGGTCCTCGGTGGTCAGCAACGCGATCTGGTTGCCCAGGCCGCGCAGCTGCTGCGTCGTCAGGGCCTGCCATTG
>JBKJKU010000052.1:0-23302 GCA_046597355.1 Aquabacterium sp. | reverse complement strand
CACGCGCAGAACCTGAACGACAGCGGGGTGAAGGTCACGGTTGGTGTGCGCAAGGGCGGCCCCTCGTGGGACAAGGCCGCAAAGGCCGGCCTGAAGGTGGCCGATGTCGCCGAAGCCGTGAAGCAGGCCGACGTCGTGATGATGTTGCTGCCCGACGAGCAGATTGCTGCTGTCTACAAGAACGACGTGGAGCCGAACATCAAGCAGGGCGCCTCGCTCGCGTTCGCACACGGCTTCAACGTGCACTACGGCCAGGTCGTGCCGCGCGCCGACCTCGACGTTTGGATGGTCGCGCCCAAGGCACCGGGCCACACCGTTCGCTCGACCTACACCCAGGGTGGCGGCGTACCGCACCTGATTGCCGTGCACGCCGACAAGACCGGCAAGGCGCGCGACCTGGCGCTGAGCTACGCGGCGGCCAACGGCGGCGGCAAGGCCGGCGTGATCGAGACCAACTTCCGCGAAGAAACCGAGACCGACCTTTTCGGCGAGCAGGCCGTGCTGTGCGGTGGTGCGGTCGAGCTGATCAAGGCCGGTTTCGAGACGCTGACCGAAGCCGGTTATGCGCCGGAGATGGCCTACTTCGAGTGCCTGCACGAGCTCAAACTGATCGTCGACCTGATCTACGAAGGCGGCATCGCCAACATGAACTATTCGATCTCGAACAATGCCGAGTACGGCGAGTACGTGACGGGCCCGAAGATCGTCAACGCCGAGACCAAACTGGCGATGAAGCAGGCCTTGAAGGACATCCAGACCGGCGAGTACGCCAAGAGCTTCATTCTGGAGAACAAGGCCGGTGCACCGACGCTGATCAGCCGCCGCCGCCTGACTGAAGAGCACCAGATCGAAGTCGTCGGCGAAAAGCTGCGCGCGATGATGCCCTGGATCAAGGCCAACAAGCTGGTGGACAAGTCGCGCAACTGATCGCGGCTGGCATATGACGGGCGGTGCCGCCGGGCGCCGGTCAGCCATTCAGGGCCGCTTGTTGCGGCCCTTTTCCATGGGCGAACTTTCGGGGACGCTGGGGTATGCTCGCGCGTATGAATGAACCCCTGGATCTGGCCGACGACACCGACGCTGCTGAAGCCCCGCCTCGTCCCCGCCGCAAGGGCATCTACGTGCTGCCTAACCTGTTTACGCTGGCGGCACTGTTTGGTGGCTTCTATGCGGTCGTGATGGCGATGAACGGCCGTTTCGACAATGCTGCTATAGGTATCTTCTGCGCGATGGTGCTTGACAGCCTGGACGGGCGCGTGGCGCGCATGACCAACACCCAGAGCGCGTTTGGCGAGCAGATGGACAGCTTGTCGGACATGGTGAGTTTTGGCGCCGCACCGGCGCTGATCGTCTACGAGTGGGCACTGAAGGGCTTGGGCAAGGTGGGCTGGGCAGCGGCATTTGTGTACTGTGCCTGCGCGGCATTGCGGCTGGCGCGCTTCAACACCAACATCGGCGTGGTTGACAAGCGCTTCTTCCAGGGCCTTCCCAGCCCTGCGGGCGCGGCGCTGGTGGCCGGATTCATCTGGATCATGGACGACGCGGGCTTTCGCGAGGGGGTCAAGGACATCCCTTGGCTGGTCTGGACCACCTGGGGGCTGACGCTGTTTGCCGGCTTGACGATGGTCACGAATGTACCGTTCTACAGCTTCAAGGACTTTGGCTTGAAACGGTCGGTACCTTTCGTCACACTGGTTGCGATTGCGCTGGGCATGGCCCTGATCAGCCAGCACGTGCCCGGCATGTTGTTCGGTTTGTTCCTGCTGTACGGCCTGTCGGGCTACGGCATGTACATCTACCGCCGCATGAAGGGCACGCCGGTGAGCGTGATTTCGACCTCGACCGACGAGCCGGACGAGCGGGGCATGCACCGTTGATTTCAGCGCGCCGGGCCAGATTGACTGCACCCAAGGGTGCAAGCGTGCTACATTTTGAGCCCATGACGATCCGTTCAGCCCCTGTCGCGCTACTACTAGAGGTGTCTCAGGCGCGCTGATCATCCTCGTCTCACTGTTTTGGATCGACGGCCCGCCCAGCGCAACGCAGCGGGCCGTATTTCATTCCAGACCTCATTTCCGGGTCCCCCAAAGAGCTGCGGTGCAAACCCACCCTCACGGAGTGCTCCATGCCCATGCTCGACCAGCCCGCCACCAAGTACCGTGCCAGCCCCCCGATTGACCTGCCCGACCGCCGCTGGCCGGACGCGGTCCTGACCCGCCCGCCAGTCTGGTGCAGCGTTGATCTGCGCGACGGCAACCAGGCCCTGATCGAGCCGATGGACCCGGCGCGCAAGCTGCGGATGTTCGAGACCTTGGTGCAGATCGGCTTCAAGCAGATCGAGATCGGCTTCCCGTCGGCATCCCAGGCGGATTTCGATTTTGTGCGGCTGCTGATCGAGCAGCGTTTGATCCCCGACGATGTGACGGTGCAGGTGCTGACCCCCGCCCGCGACGCGCTGATTGCCCGCACCTTCGAGGCCTTGGTGGGTGTGCCGCGCGCCATCGTGCACCTCTACAACGCCACCGCGCCGGTGATGCGGCGTGTGGTGCTGGGTCTGGATGAGGACGGCATCGTCGAGCTGGCCAGCAGCCACGCCCGCATGGTGAAGGATCTGGCCGCCGCGCAGCCCGGTACGGCCTGGACCTTCCAGTATTCGCCCGAGATGTTCTCGGGCACCGAGCTGGCATTTGCCAAACGTGTGGTCGATGCGGTCACCGCAGTCTGGCAACCGACGCCGGCCAACCCCTGCATCATCAACCTGCCGTCCACGGTGGAGCACAGCACACCCAACCTGTTTGCCGACCAGGTCGAGTGGATGCACCGCCGTCTGGACCGGCGCGACGCCATCGTGCTGTCGATCCATCCGCACAACGACCGCGGCACCGGCACGGCCGCGGCCGAGCTGGCGCTGATGGCCGGTGGTGACCGCATCGAGGGCTGCCTGTTTGGCAACGGCGAGCGCACCGGCAATGTCGACGTGGTGAACCTGGCGCTCAACCTCTACACCCAGGGTGTGCATCCGGGGCTGGACTTGTCGGACATCGACAGCATCCGCCGTACCGTCGAGCACTGCAACCAGTTGCCGGTGCACCCTCGGCATCCGTATGTGGGTGATCTGGTCTACACCTCGTTTTCAGGCTCGCACCAGGACGCGATCAAGAAAGCCTTTGCAGCGCGCCGGGCCGGCGATGTCTGGGACATGCCCTATCTGCCGATCGACCCGAAGGACCTGGGCCGCAGCTACGACGCGGTGATCCGGGTCAACAGCCAGTCGGGCAAGGGGGGCATCAGCTACCTGCTGGAAGCCGACTACGGGCTGGAACTGCCGCGCCGGCTGCAGATCGAGTTTTCGTCCGCTGTACAAGCGGTGATGGATGTGCAGGGCCGTGAATTGCAGGCGGCCGACATCTGGGAATTGTTCGAGGCCGAGTACCGACTGGGCGCGGATCTGCTGCAGATCGACCAGCAGCAGATCAGCGAGGACAGCGCTGGCCGCGTGGCGTTGCAGGCCCAGGTCCGCATCGGTGGGTCCGCCTCGTCCCGGCTGCTGCAGGTGAGGGGCGAGGGCGCCGGTCCGGTTGAGGCCTTTGTCGATGGCCTGCAGCGTGTTTCCGGGGTCGCGCTCGAGGTGCTGGATTACCACGAGCACGCCATCGGCAGCGGTGCGCAAGCCCGGGCTGCTGCCTACCTGGAGCTGCGTATCGGCGACACTCGAACGCTGTTTGGTGTGGGCATCGACGCCAACATCGTCACCGCGTCCATGAAGGCCGTGCTGTCGGGGCTGTTGCGCTGCAACGAACCGCTGATATCAGCCACCGGCGTGGCCGCCCACCTGACCGCGCAAGCCACGCCCCCGGTCACCGCCGTCGCCGCCACACCTGTGGCCTGAACCCCCTTCCCAGGAGCATCCCCATGGCCGACAAACTCATCATTTTCGACACCACCCTGCATGACGGCGAGCAGTCGCCCGGCGCCTCGATGACCCGCGACGAGAAGCTGCGCATAGCGCGCCAACTCGAGCGCCTGCGCGTCGATGTGATCGAGGCCGGATTTGCGGCGTCGAGCAACGGCGATTTCGAGGCCGTCAAGGCGATCGCCAACCAGATCCGTGAATCCACCATCTGCTCGCTGGCGCGTGCCAACGACCGCGACATCAGCCGCGCCGCCGAGGCCCTGGCTGGCGCCGAGCGGGCGCGCATCCACACCTTCATTGCCACCAGTGCGCTGCACATGGACAAGAAGCTGCGCATGACGCCCGACCAGGTGTTCGAGCAGGCCAAGTTGTCGGTGCGTTTTGCGCGCAACCTGTGTGCTGATGTCGAGTTCAGCCCCGAGGACGGTTACCGCTCGGACATAGATTTTTTGTGCCGGGTGCTGGAGGCGGTGATCAAGGAGGGCGCGACCACCCTCAATATTCCCGACACCGTGGGCTACGCCGTGCCTGAGCTGTACGGCAATTTCATCCGTACATTGCGCGAGCGCATCCCCAATTCCGACAAGGCGATCTGGTCGGTGCACTGCCACAACGACCTGGGCATGGCGGTGGCCAACTCGCTGGCCGGCGTGATGATCGGCGGTGCACGCCAAATTGAATGCACCATCAACGGCCTGGGCGAGCGTGCGGGCAATTGCTCGCTAGAAGAGGTGGTGATGGCGGTCAAGACCCGGCGTGATTACTTCAACCTGGACATGGGCATCGATGCCAGCCAAATCGTTGCCGCCTCGCGCATGGTCAGCCAGACCACGGGTTTTGTGGTGCAGCCCAACAAGGCGGTGGTGGGCGCCAACGCGTTTGCGCATGCCAGCGGCATCCACCAGGACGGGGTGCTCAAGGCGCGTGACACCTACGAGATCATGCGGGCCGAGGACGTGGGCTGGGCTGCCAACAAGATCGTGCTGGGCAAGCTGTCGGGCCGCAACGCCTTCAAGCAGCGCCTGCAGGAGTTGGGCATCGCGCTGGAAAGCGAGGGCGAGATCAACGCCGCCTTTACCCGCTTCAAGGACCTGGCTGACCGCAAGAGCGAGATTTTCGACGAGGACATCCTGGCCCTGGTCAGCGACGAAAGTGTCAGCCGCGAGCATGAGCACTACCGATTGCTCTCGCTGGCCCAGCACTCCGAAACCGGTGAGCGGCCCCAGGCCGCAGTTGTCTTTGCCGCCGGCGAGATCGAGTACACCACCGAGAGCGACGGTAACGGCCCGGTGGACGCCAGCCTGAAAGCGATCGAGTCGAAGGTGCAAAGTGGCGCTGAACTGGTGCTGTATTCGGTCAATGCCATCACCAGCGGCAGCACAGAATCGCAGGGCGAGGTGACGGTTCGGCTGCAATTGGGCGGTCGGGTGGTCAACGGGGTGGGCGCCGACCCGGACATTGTGGTGGCGTCGGCCAAGGCCTACCTCGCAGCGTTGAACAAGCTGCACGCCAATCTTGATCGGGTGGCTGCGCAGGGGTGACTGACGTCACTTGAACAAGCACGCGCAAGTTTTTGATCTTGCGCGTGTTTTTGCTGACGACTACACTTCGCTTGCTGGCTTTTCCCACCTTTCCGGATTCCCATGAAACTGTCATTGCCACCGCTGTTGCTGGGCTTGTGTGTCGCATTGGCTGTGGGTGGTCCGGCCCAGGCCAAGGCGGAGCCACGCAAGGCATCGCTGCACAAGGCGGCGAGCGTCAGCAAGTCCAAATCTTTGGGTGCGCGCAGCATCCAGCTGCGCCGTGTGGCCGCGGTTGCCGCCGTAGCCGCTGTAGTCGAAGCGCCAGCCCGCGTCAGCTTTGGCCAAATGTTGGGCTTGCATGCCGGGGTGGATGCGCTGGCGCTGAAATCCAGTGTGGCCCTGGTGATCGATCAAGACACCAACGAGGTGCTTTTTTCCAAAAATCCGGCGGCGGTGTTGCCAATTGCGTCGATCACCAAGTTGATGACCGGCCTGGTGATCAGCGAAAGTCACCAGCCGCTGGCCGATGTGCTGACCATCACCCAGGACGACATCGACACCGAAAAAGGCAGCCGCTCGCGCTTGGCCGTCGGCACGCAATTGACCCGTGGCGAGATGATGCACCTGGCGTTGATGTCGTCGGAGAACCGGGCCGCCAACGCGCTGGGCCGCCACTACCCGGGCGGCCTGGACGCCTTTGTTGCGGCAATGAACGTGAAGGCCGCGTCGCTGGGCATGCGCGATACCCGTTACGTCGAACCGACCGGCCTGTCCAGCCGCAACCAGTCCAGCGCTCAAGACCTGGCCCTGTTGGTCCGTGAGGCGCACCGCGTGCCGCTGCTGCGCGAGTTGACCACCTCGCACGAGGCGCAGGTGGCGGTGGGCAAACGCATGATGCAGTTCCACACCACCAACGGCCTGGTGCGCAGCCCGCAGTGGGACATCGGCCTGCAAAAGACGGGCTATATCTCCGAGGCCGGGCGTTGCATGGTGGTGCAGGCCCAACTGGCCGGCCGCAAATTGATCATGGTGTTGCTGGATTCAACCGGCAAGTACTCGCGCATTGGCGACGCCGAGCGCATCCGCAAGTGGTTGGGCACCTCGGCGGCTGCGGCCACGCCGGTGCACCGAGTCGTCTCCTGACCCGGCGTTGACCCGGCCCGCGCCGGCGTCAGGTGCCGCGGTGTCCCAAAGAGGACGAAATCAGGTCTGCGGTGGCCTTCACCCGATCGGCCCAGCTTTCTTCGAGCCTGTCAGCGGGTGCCGACACCGACAAGCCGGCGATCAGCCTGCCCTGGTCATCGAAGATGCCTGCGGCCATGCAGCGCACGCCCAGTTCCAGTTCTTCATCGTCACGGGCCAACGCATTCTGGCGAACCAACGCCAACTCGCGTTCTAGCGCCGGAATCTCGGTGATGCTGTTGCGGGTGTGGCCCGACAGGCCGGTTCTTGAGGCGTAGGCGCGTACCCGCTGCGGATCGTCATGGGCGAGGAACAACTTGCCCACCGAAGTCAGGTGCAACGGCGCCCTGCCGCCCACCGCGCGGACGACCTGCATGCCCGATCGCTCGCTGTAGGTCCGCTCGATGTAGACGATTTCGTCGCCTTGCCGAACCGACAGGTTCACCGGTTGGTGGGTCAATTTGTGCAACTCGCGCATCGGGCCGAGCGCGGCATCCCGCACGTCCAGCCTGGCCTTGACCAGGTTGCCCAACTCCAGCAGGCGCATGCCCAGCCGGTAGCTGCCGGCCTCGGGCCGGTCGACCAGACGCCCGATGGCCAGGTCATTGAGGATGCGGTGGGCGGTGGACGGATGAAGTCCAGTGGTTTCGCTCAACGTCTTGAGCGAGACCGGATCCTGGTGCGACGCCAAGGCGTCGAGCAGCGAAAACATGCGGGCGATCACCTGGATCGCGGGAGCCTGACCTTCTTTCTTGGTCGTCATGAGGATGTTCCGGGCATGCGTCTATTTTGCATGGCGAAACGACAGTTGGCATCGTGGCGTGTCGCTTTCTCTCATTCAGCCTCGGTGGCGCTGCTTTGCCGGCGCGGCGGTCCGGGTCGTGCTGAATCAGCCCAGTGTTGACGCTGCGGCCTCGCCAGACCGTACGGCACCCTCCAGGGTGGCTGGGTACGGCCCTGCCAGGTAGTCGCCCGCGGCGACCAGGCCGGGCAAGACATGCGACGCAGGCCGGTCCAGCGCAGGCGTGCAGGCAAAGGTGGCGCGGCGCTCGGCGCTGAGGTGTCGCAGCACCGACGCGTCGGGTGCCAGAAATGCGCCGTTGAACACCGCGCGCGCTTGGGCCAGCACCGCTTGACCACACGCGGCCAGACCCTGCGCCAGCGCCGGGGCGGCGCCGCTGACGACAAAGGCGAAATGACCGGCAGTGCCACCCAGGGCGCCCAGGTCAAAGACAAACTGCGCTGGCGCGGCCGGGCCGGCAGGCAGCGCCAGCATCGGCTGTGGCAGGCGCAGACCGGTATCTGCCAGATAGGCCGTGACGATCGGCTGGTAGGCCAGGCGCTGCGCGGTCTTCGACCATTCCGGCGCCAGGGCGGTCGTCAAGCGGGCCGCTTCGGTGGCCGTGCAGGCCAGCACCACGCCGTCGAAGGCGTCGCCGTCGACCTGCCAGCGGTCGCTGTTGTCCAGGCGCAGGCGCTGCACCCGGTGGCCGGTATGGCAAGGCACACCGGCTGCGGCCAGCCAGCGCAGCGCCGGGTCGGGCAGCAGGGTCGACAGCGGCACCCGCGGCAGCAGCAGGTCGGCGCTGCCGGGACCGGCGAACAGCGCGTCGCGCAGCACCCGCAAAAATACTTGGGCGCTGGCCTGGTCGCTGGGGGTGTTGAGCGCGGCCACGCAAAGCGGCTCGATCAGGTCCTGGTGCACAGCAGCGGGCAGGCGGGCGCACAGTTGCTGCACCGTCAGGCTGGGTGCGCAGTTGAATCCGCGCAGTTGCCAGCCGGCGGCTGCACGCAACAGTGCCAGCCGGTGCGGCCAGCGCCAACCCGTGGCGCCCAGCACGCCGCGCACAAAGGCCGGCGCTGCAGCGCCCGCGGGCAATTGCAGACCGCGGCCGTCGGGTGTGACCAAGGCGAGTGGCCGGCGCAGCAGCAGTGCCTCGGGGTCCGCACCCACCGTGCGCATCAACGCCAGCGTGGCGGTGTAGGCACCGATCAGGATGTGCTGGCCGTTGTCAAAATCGCCGGCTCGGGTGCTGACCCGCCGCGCCCGGCCGCCCGCCTGGCCGGCCATCTCGAACAAAGTCACGTTGGCACCGCGTTGCACCAACCGCACCGCAGCCGCCAAGCCAGCCCAGCCAGCGCCGATCACCGCAAAACGGCGCGCGGGCCGGCTGTGTGGCCCGGCCAACGTCACCTGCCGCGCCAGTGGGTCAGCAGGGCAATCCACAACTTGCGCAGCGGGGTCAGCGAGGTGCGTTGGTGCAGCACCTGGAAGTTGTCGGACTCGATCTCCCGCAGCAGGGCGCGGTAGATATTGGCCATCATCAGGCCGGATTTTTGCGCCACCCGGTCGGTATCGGGCAGCAGGGACAGCGCGGCGTCATAAGTCTGGTGGGCGCGCTCGGCCTGGAATCGCATCAGCGCGGTGAAGCGGTCGCTGTAGCCCCAGGGGGTTTCGCGCTTGAGGATTTCGTGCGCCTTGACCTCGAAGCGCTGCAACTCGCTCGCCGGCAGGTAGATGCGGCCCATGCGCGCATCGTCGCCCACGTCGCGGATGATGTTGGTCAGTTGCAGCGCCAGCCCCAGCCGGTGCGCGTAGTCGAGGGTGGCGGGCTGGGTGTGGCCGAAGATGCGCGCTGCCACCTCGCCCACCACGCCGGCGACAAGGTCGCAGTACCGTTGCAGGGCGAGGAAGTCGAGGTAGCGGGTCTGGTCCAGGTCCATCTGGCAGCCGGCGATGACGGCCTGGAGGTGCGCTGCCGTGATGCCGTAGACCGAGGCGTGTGGCATCAGGGCCAACATCACCGGGTGGCTGGGCTGGCCGGCAAAGGCCTGCGCCACCTCTTGACGCCACCAGGCCAGCTTGACTGCGGCCACGCCGGGGTCGCGCACCTCGTCGACCACGTCGTCGACCTCGCGGCAGAAGGCGTAGAACGCGGTGATGGCGGCGCGCTGCGGCGGCGGCAAGAACAAAAAGGCGTAGTAGAACGACGAACCGCTGCCGGCGGCCTTGTCCTGGGCGTATTGCTGCGGGTTGATCGCCGCTGTGTTGGGCGGCGTCATGACAGCGCAAAGCCGGGCGTGGGCCGACCGCTGCGCATGCGCAGCGCACGCCAGACTGTTACGGGCAGGTCGCGCAGGCCCAGCGTCGGGCGGTTGGACAAGGTGCGGTAGTGCATCTGGTCGATTCTCTCAAGGATGCGCAAGCCGCCTTGCACCACGCCCCGCAATTCCCAGCCCAGCCGGCCGGGCACGCGGCAGGCCAGTGGCGCACCCTCGCGCATCAAGCCAGCAGCCCAGGCGCAGAGGTCACGCAGCAGCGCCTGGGTGGCGGGGCAGTCGGCGCCGGCGTGCAGGTCGGCGCGCTGCAGGCCGTGGCGGCGCAGGTCAGCGTCGGTGACGTAGTGGCGGCCCCGCGGCAGGTCCACGCTGGGGTCTTGCCAGAAGTTGATCAATTGCAACGCGCTGCAGACCGCGTCGGACTGGGCCAGCGAGGCGGCGTCCCGCACACCGGCCAGGTGCAGCATCAGTCGGCCGATCGGGTTGGCCGATCGGCCGCAGTAGTCCAGCAGCGCAGCACGGTCGGGATAGACCGGGTTGCCGGTGTCTTGCACGAAGGCGTCGAGCAGGTCGTCCAGCAGCGGCAACGGCAGGTGGTGGTCGCGCAGCGCCAGCGCCAGCGGCGCAAACACGGGCGCCCACGGCCCGTCGGCCACCCGGCCGGCGGCGGCTTGGTGCAGGGCGCTGCGGTAGCGGGACAGGTCGTCCAGCCTGTCAGCGGTTGATGCCGGGCCTTCATCCGCCAGGTCGTCTGCCGTGCGGGCAAAGTGGTAGATCGCCTGCACCGGTGCGCGCAGGGCGGGCGGACACAGGATCGACGCAACGGGGAAATTTTCGTAGTGCTGGATGCTCACGGCATCGATTGTCCCTTGCCGACATGCCGACATGCCGACATGCCGACATGCCGGACATGCCGGACATGCCGGACATGCCGAACGGCTGGGAAACCGGGCCTGACAAACCCAGCATCAGCGGCGAGCACTGTTCGGTGTGTGGCCGCACACTGTGGGTGCCGCTGCCGCGCCGGCTTTTTTGTGGATCGATTGACACCCGTCAACGGGGCTCCTATATTACTGACCAGTCAGTCATTAACCTGCGCGGGTTGCCGCACCAGCCTGCCGGCTTCCGCCACTTCCAAGGTTTACCCCCCATGCGCCACCTGGTCATCCCGCTCCTGGTCTTGCCCATCCTGTTGGCCTGCAGCAAGCCGCCGCCTGCCGAGGAGCCGGTGCGCGCCGTGCGCACGCTCACACTGCAAACGGGCAGCAGCAGCCTGCAGCACGAGTACGCCGCCGAGGTGCGGGCCCGTACCGAGTCGCGGCTTGGATTCCGGGTGGGCGGCAAGCTGGTGCGGCGCATGGTCAACGTGGGCGACCCGGTCAAGGTGGGGCAGGTGCTGGCGCAGATCGATGCCAGCGATTTCAAGCTGGGCCAGGACGTGGCGCGTGCGGCTGCCAGCAATGCGGACGCGCAATTGGCATTGAGCGAGGCTGAGTTCAAGCGTTACAAGGATTTGCGCGACCAGGGCTTTATCAGTGGTATGGAACTGGAGCGGCGAGAAGCCGCGCTGAAGGCGGCGCGGGCGCAGGCCGAGCAAGCCCGGGCGCAGGCCGGCGTGCAAAACAACCAGGCCGGCTATGCGGTGCTGGTGGCTGACGCCGCCGGCGTGGTGACGGCGGTCGATGCCGAGCCCGGCGCGGTGCTCAGCGTGGGTACCCCGGTGCTGCGGGTGGCACAGGACGGCGCGCGCGACGCGGTTTTCAGCGTGCCCGAGGACCGCGCAGCCGCCGTGCGCGCGCTGCTGGGCAAATCGGGCGCGCTCAAGCTGCGCGCCTGGGGGGCGGGCGATGCGTTGCTGCCGGCCACAGTGCGCGAGGTGGCGGCGGCGGCCGACCCGGCCACCCGCACCTTTTTGGTCAAGGCCGACATCGGCGCCACTGCGCTGCGCCTGGGCCAGACCGCCAGCGTGCTGATCGCTGCACCGGCCGTGGCCGGGGTGATCAAGCTGCCGATGCCGGCGGTGTTTCAGCAGGGCGGGCAGTCCAGCGTCTGGTTGGTCGATACCGCCAAGATGACCGTGCGCGCCCAGCCGGTGGCGGTGGCAGGTGCCGACGGCAATCTGGTGGTGATCGCGGGCGGGCTTGCGCCAGGCCAGGTGGTGGTGACCGCCGGCGTGCATGCGTTGACCGAAGGCCAGAAGGTCAGGGCGTATGCCGAGCCCGGGGTGGCGCTGCCCGCACCCACCACACCAGTGTCCGGCAGGCCGACGCCGGCGGCGGTGGCAGCAGCCGCATCCGCTGCACCCAGCGGCCCGGCGGCGTCGCGTTGACCGGCCCCGGAGACCGCTGCCCATGACCGCCCCCCACAACCCGTCCCCGACCCCAAGCCCGGGTCCGACCGCCACCGGCTCGCGTTTCAACATCTCGCGCTGGGCGCTGGAGCATCCGGCGCTGACCCGCTACCTGATGGTGGTGCTGATGGTGCTGGGCATTGCCGCCTACTTCCAACTGGGTCAGGACGAAGACCCGCCGTTCACCTTCCGCGCGATGGTGGTGCAGGCTTTCTGGCCTGGCGCCACCGCCCAGCAGATTGCCGAGCAGGTCACCGACAAGATAGAGCGCACGCTGCAGGAGGTACCCAACGCCGACACCATCCGCAGTTACACCAAGCCGGGCGAGTCGTTCACCATCCTGGAGTTGAAGGACAGCACACTGCCCAAGGAGGTGAGCAACAGCTGGTACCAGGCCCGAAAACGCGTGGGTGACATGCGCAGCACCTTGCCCGCGGGTGTCGTCGGGCCGGTGTTCAACGACGATTTTGGCGACGTCTACGGCTCGATCTACAGCCTGTCGGCGGATGGATTTTCCGACGAGGAACTGCGCGTGTTTGCCGAGAGCCTGCGCACCCAGTTGCTGCGGGTGCCCGACGTGGCCAAAGTGGAGTTGTTTGGTGCCCAGCCCGAGAAGATCTATGTCGAGATCTCTCAAAAGCGGCTGGCCCAGCTGGGCCTGGACCTGAGCCAGGTGCTGGCCCAACTGAGCGCCCAGAACGCGGTGGAGGGCGCTGGCCTGCTCGACGCGGGCACCCAAAACCTGCAGGTGCGGGTGGCTGGTGCCTTCCGGTCGATTGACGACATCAAGCGATTTCCGATCCGCGCCATCAGCGTGTCGACTGGCGTGGCCAGCTCGTTGCAGTTGTCCGACATTGCCGATGTGCGCCGCGGCACGATCGACCCGCCCGCGGTGAAGGTGCGCCACCAGGGCCGGGCGGTGATCGCGCTGGGTGTGTCCATGGCCAAGGGCGGTGACATCGTCGCGCTGGGCCATGCGCTGCGCGACAAGGTCAATGCCGTCAAGGCGGACCTGCCCGCCGGCATTTCGCTGTCACGCATCCAGGACCAGCCGGCGGCGGTGTCCCGGTCGGTGGGTGAGTTTGTGCGGGTGCTGATCGAGGCCGTGGTGGTGGTGCTGGCGGTCAGCTTCATCGCCCTGGGCCTGCACACCAAGCCGTTCCGTATCGACATCTGGCCTGGCATGGTGGTGGCCATCACCATCCCGCTGGTGCTGGCGATCACCTTTGTGGCGATGTACTACTGGGGCGTGGGGTTGCACAAGATCTCGCTGGGCTCGCTGATCATTGCGCTGGGCCTGCTGGTGGACGACGCGATCATTGCGGTGGAGATGATGGTGCGCAAGATGGAGGAGGGCTACGACAAGATGCGCGCAGCCACCTACGCCTACGACGTGACCTCGATGCCGATGCTCACCGGCACACTGATCACCGCCGCCGGGTTCTTGCCGATCGGGCTGGCCAAGTCGGTGACCGGCGAGTACACGTTCGCGATATTTGCCGTCACCTCGGCCGCGCTGGTGATCTCGTGGGTGGTGTCGGTGTACTTTGTGCCCTACCTGGGTGCCTGGCTGCTGCACAACCGGCCCAGGGCTGAGGGCGAGGCCCATGAGCTCTTCGACACGCCGTTCTACAACCGCTTCCGCAAGCTGGTCAATGCGTGCGTGCAGCACCGCTGGATCACGCTGGCATTGACCCTGGCGCTGTTTGGTGCCGGCGTTTTTGCACTGGGCAAGGTGCAGCAGCAGTTTTTCCCGGATTCCAGCCGGCCGGAGATCCTGGTGGACCTGTGGCTGCCCGAGGGCTCTACCCAGCGCGAGAGTGAGACGCTGGCCAGGCGCTTCGAGGCACGCATGATGAAGGAGGCTGACCTGGAGAGCGTCACCACCTGGATCGGCAGCGGCGTGCCGCGTTTTTACCTGCCGCTCAACCAGGTGTTTCCACAGTCCAACGTCAGCCAGGCCATCCTGCTGCCCAAGGATCTGGCCGCCCGCGAACGCCTCCGCGCCCAGCTGCCCAGCGTGCTGGCCGCCGAGTTTGGCGAGGCCCGCACGCGGGTCAAGGTGCTGCCCAACGGCCCACCGGTCGACTACCCGGTGCAGTTCCGGGTGATGGGGCCGGACGCCAAGCTGGTGCGGCAAGCCGCCGATCAGGTCAAGGAGATGCTGCGCCTGCACCCCAGCATGCGCGGCGTCAACGACAACTGGAACGAGCAGATCAAGGTGCTGCACCTCGACGTCGACCAGGACAAGGCCCGCGCGCTGGGCATCACCAGCCAGGCCATTGCGCAGAACTCCCGCAGCGGCCTGAGCGGCGCCACCGTGGGCCAGTACCGCGAGGGTGACAAGCTGGTCGATATCGTGCTGCGCCAGCCGCTGGACGAGCGCAACGTGTTGACCGACATCGGCAACGCCTACGTGCCCACGGCCAGCGGCAAACCGATCCCGCTGACCCAGATTGCCCGCATCAGCTTTGGTTGGGAGCCGGGTGTACTGTGGCGTGAGGGCCGCAAATACGCCGTCACGGTGCAGGGCGATGTGGTGGACGGGGTGCAAGGCCCCACAGTCACCCAGGCGGTTTCGGCGCAGATTGCCGCCATCAAGAGCCGCCTGCCGCCCGACTACGACATCCGTGTGGCCGGCGCACAAGAGCAAAGCAGCAAGGGCCAGGGCGCCATCGTGGCCGGCGTGCCGGTGATGTTGTTCCTGATCTTCACGCTGCTGATGCTGCAGTTGCAGAGCTTTTCGCGCGCCATGCTGGTCTTCCTCACCGGACCGCTGGGCATCGCGGGGGTGGCGGGTGCCTTGTTGCTGCTCGATCGGCCGTTCGGTTTTGTTGCGCTGCTGGGCGTGATCGCGCTGATGGGCATGATCATGCGCAACTCGGTGATCCTGATCGACCAAATCGAGCAGGACCGGGCGCGTGGCCTGCCAGCCTGGGACGCTGTGGTCGAGGCAGCGGTCCGGCGCTTCCGGCCGATCGTGCTGACGGCGGCCGCGGCGGCCCTGGCGATGATCCCGCTGACCCGCAGCATGTTCTGGGGGCCGATGGCGGTGGCCATCATGGGCGGGCTGATCGTGGCCACGGTGCTGACGTTGCTGTCGCTGCCGGCGATGTATGCGGCCTGGTTCCGGGTACGGCGGCATACCCCAGGTCATGGCGACGTGACGGCCGGCTAGAATCACCGGTTTGCCGGATTGCCCGGGCGCAGCCACACCAGGCCGCGCCCGGCGCATTTCGGGATCACCTCTGAACAGCTGGCCCTCCGGCCGACCTTCAGGCCAGACAACCCGCGCGGGTGGCGAAATTGGTAGACGCACCAGGTTTAGGTCCTGACGCCTTCACGGGTGTGCCGGTTCGAGTCCGGCCCCGCGCACCAGATCTCTTTTTTCTGTGAGTCCCATCATGGCTGTCACTGTTGAAACCCTCGAAAAGCTCGAACGCCGCATCACCTTGCTGATTCCGGCGATCGATCTCAATTCGGAAATCGAAACCCGGCTCAAGAAGCTCTCGCGCACGGTCAAGGCCGACGGCTTCCGTCCCGGCAAGGTGCCGATGTCGGTGGTGGCCCAGCGCTACGGCTACTCGGTGCAAAACGAGGTGATGAACGACAAGCTCGGCAAGGCCTTTGCCAGCGCCGCCAATGAGGCGCAGTTGCGCGTGGCCGGCACGCCGCGTGTCACGCCCAAGGAGGACGCACCGGAAGGCCAGCTGGCCTTTGATGCCACTTTCGAGATCTACCCCGAAGTCAAGCTCGGCGATCTGGCGGCGATTGAAGTCGATCGCGTCAGCAGCGAAGTGACCGATGCGGCGATCGACCGCACCGTCGACATCCTGCGCAAGCAGCGCCGCACGTTTGCCCAGCGCCCGGCAGTAGAAGGCGCGATCGAAGGCGACCGTGTGACGATCGACTTCGAAGGCAAGATCGACGGCGAAACCTTCTCCGGCGGCAAGGCCGATGCGTTCCAGTTCATGATCGGCGAAGGGCAGATGCTGGAGCAGTTCGACAAGGCCGTGCGCGGCATGAAGGTCGGCGACAGCAAGACCTTTCCGCTGCAGTTCCCTGAGGACTACCACGGCAAGGATGTGGCCGGCAAAGAGGCCGACTTCATGGTCACCATGACCAAGATTGAAGCCCAGCATCTGCCCGAGATGGACGAGGCCTTCATCAAGTCGCTCGGCATCAATGACGGCACCGTAGACGGCCTGCGCGCCGACGTGCGCAAGAACCTGGAGCGTGAGGTCAAGTTCCGCGTGCTGGCGCGCAACAAGGCTGCCGCGATGGACGCCCTGGTCAAGGTGTCCGAGTTGGACCTGCCCAAAGCCCTGGTGGACAACGAGCTCGAGCGCCTGGTGGCCAGCGCCCGTGAAGACCTGAAGCAGCGCGGCATCAAGGACGCGGACAAGGCGCCGATCCCGGCCGAGCTGTTCCAGCCGCAAGCCGAGCGCCGCGTGCGCTTGGGGCTGGTGGTGGCTGAACTGGTCAAGACCAACAACCTGCAAGCCCAGCCCGACCAATTGCGCGCCCACATCGAAGAGATGTCGCAAAGCTACGAAAAGCCGGCTGACGTTATGCGCTGGTACCTGTCTGACCGCCAGCGCATGGCCGAGGTCGAGGCGGTGGTGATCGAGACGAATGTCACAGCGCACGTGCTGGGCCTGGTCAAGATCAACGACAAGGCCTTGCCCTTTGATGACCTGATGACGGCCTGACATCCATCAAGCCCGTTGACGCGGCCGCGACGCCGGGCCTGAGCGACACTGCTGCTTGCCCCGTTGCGGGCAGCCAGCCACATCCCCGATCCGGGGCGCATGACTGACAGGTCGGCGCCCCGTTTTTCATCGCCTGCAAGCCCCCGGTCAGGGGGCCATAATTGCTACAGACTCAACATTTCAAGGACATCCGTGAGCGCTATGGACATACAAGCCCTGGGCATGGTTCCCATCGTCATCGAGCAATCCGGTCGAGGCGAGCGGGCCTACGACATCTACAGCCGCCTGCTGCGCGAGCGCATCGTTTTTCTGGTCGGCCCGGTCAACGACATGACCGCCAACCTGGTGGTGGCGCAGATGTTGTTTCTCGAAAGCGAGAATCCGGACAAGGATATTTTCTTGTACATCAACTCGCCCGGCGGCAGCGTCAGCGCGGGTTTGTCGATCTTTGACACGATGAATTTCATCAAACCCGATGTCTCGACGCTTTGCATGGGCATGGCCGCCAGCATGGGCTCGTTTTTGTTGATGGCCGGTGCCAAGGGCAAGCGCATTGCGCTGCCCAATGCCAAGATCATGATCCACCAGCCGTCGGGCGGTGCGCAAGGCCAGGCCACCGATATCGAGATCACGGCCCGCGAGATCATCAAGACCCGCGAGCAACTCAACCGGCTGTACGCCGACCGCACCGGCCAGACCTACGAGAAGATCGCCGCCGACATGGAACGCGACTTCTATATGTCGCCCGAAGAGGCCAAGACCTACGGCCTGATCGACCAGGTGATCGCCAAGCGCGGCTGACGGCCTGCAGCGCCCCCACGCCGGCCCGAACTGGCATGGATTTGGCCCTGCAACGTTGGACTATCATTGCCCCGAAACCCATTCGCCCCCCCACAACACAAGCAAACACATGGCCGACAAGAAGGGCGCCTCAGGCGAAAAAGTTCTCTATTGCAGCTTCTGCGGCAAGAGCCAGCATGAGGTCAAGAAACTCATTGCCGGCCCGTCCGTCTTCATCTGCGACGAGTGCATCGAGTTGTGCAACGACATCATCCGGGACGAAGCCCCTGCCGAGACCCCGGGCGCCAAGTCGGCCAAGTCCGATTTGCCGGTACCGTTCGAGATCAAGACCACGCTGGACCAGTACGTGATCGGGCAGGACTCGGCCAAGCGCACGCTGTCGGTGGCGGTTTACAACCACTACAAGCGGTTGAAGCACATCGGCGCGGGTACGCCCAAAGACGAGGTTGAGCTGACCAAGAGCAATATCCTGCTGATCGGGCCTACCGGCTCGGGCAAGACGCTGTTGGCGCAGACCCTGGCCAAGCTGCTGAACGTGCCGTTTGTGATTGCCGACGCCACCACCCTGACCGAAGCCGGTTACGTGGGTGAGGATGTCGAGAACATCATCCAGAAGCTGCTGCAGAACTGCAATTACGACGTTGAGCGGGCCCAGCGTGGCATCGTCTACATCGACGAAATCGACAAGATCAGCCGCAAGGCCGACAACCCCAGCATCACCCGCGACGTCTCGGGTGAAGGTGTGCAGCAGGCGCTGCTCAAGCTGGTTGAAGGCACGATGGCCAGCGTGCCGCCGCAGGGCGGCCGCAAGCACCCGAACCAGGACTTCCTGCAGATCGACACGACCAACATCCTGTTCATCTGTGGCGGCGCCTTCGACGGGCTGGAAAAAGTGATCCAGAGCCGGACCGAAAAATCCGGTATCGGCTTTGCGGCGTCGGTGCACAGCAAGACCGACAAGCGCGCGGCCGACCTGTTCAAGGAGGCCGAACCCGAGGACCTGATCAAGTTCGGTCTGATCCCTGAATTGGTCGGTCGTTTGCCGGTGGTGGCCACGCTGGGTGAGCTGACCGAGTCTGCGATGGTGCAAATCCTGACTGAGCCGCGCAACGCTTTGGTCAAGCAGTACCAAAAGCTGTTCAGCATGGACGGCGTTGAACTGGAAATCCGGCCGTCCGCGCTGACTGCCATCGCCCGCAAGGCGCTCAAGCGCAAGACCGGCGCACGCGGCCTGCGCTCGATCATGGAAAACGCCTTGATCGATACCATGTTTGACCTGCCCACGATGGACGGCGTGGCCAAGGTGGTGATTGACGAGCACATCGTCGAAGAGGGTGCCAAGCCCCTGCTCGTGTACCGAGAACACAAGGCCAGCGCCTGACGGGTTTGGGCTGGGGTGCCGGCAGGCCGTTGATGGGCCGGTACCCGCGCTGACCTGTACTTTCCAAACACTTGCATTCGTCCGCTCAGACCTCATCTCGGTTTGAGAAAGAGAGGTTCTTCCATGTCTGGACATCCAGTATTGCCCGCTGACCCGATCACGCTGCCGCTGTTGCCGCTGCGTGACGTGGTCGTGTTTCCGCACATGGTCATTCCGCTGTTTGTCGGTCGGCCCAAGTCCATCAAGGCGCTCGAGGCGGCGATGGAAGCAGGCCGGCAAATCATGCTGGTGGCGCAGAAAGCCGCCGGCAAAGACGAGCCCAAGCCCGAGGATATGTTCGAGATCGGCTGCGTCTCCAGCATCTTGCAGATGCTGAAACTGCCCGACGGCACCGTCAAGGTGCTGGTTGAAGGGGTGCAACGCGCTGAAACCCGCGCCATCCATGAGACTGCCGAGTACTTCACCGCCGACGTGGTGCCGGTGCAGCCGGCCGGCGACGCCACGCCCGAGGTCGAGGCCTTGCGCCGTGCCGTGACGCAGCAATTCGACCAGTACGTCAAGCTCAACAAGAAGATCCCGCCCGAGATCCTCACCTCCATCGCCGGCATCGATGATCCGGGCCGTTTGGCCGACACCATCGCCGCGCACCTGCCGCTCAAGCTTGAAGCCAAGCAGTCGGTGCTCGACCTGTTCCTGGTGGCCAAGCGGCTGGAAAAGTTGCTGGAGTTGCTCGAGCACGAAGTCGACATCCTGCAGGTAGAAAAGCGCATCCGTGGCCGCGTCAAGCGCCAGATGGAAAAGAGCCAGCGCGAGTACTACCTGAACGAGCAGGTCAAGGCGATCCAGAAGGAGTTGGGCGACGGCGAAGAAGGGGCTGACTTCGAAGACCTGGAGAAGAAGGTCATCGCAGCCAAGATGCCGAAGGAAGCGCGCAAGAAGGCCGAGGCCGAGCTGAAGAAGCTGAAGCTGATGTCACCGATGTCGGCCGAAGCCACGGTCGTGCGCAACTACATCGACACGCTGGTGGGCCTGCCGTGGGCCAAGAAGACCAAGATCAAGCACGACCTGGCGAATGCCGAGGACGTGCTCAACGAAGACCACTACGGCCTGGACAAGGTCAAGGACCGCATCCTCGAATACCTCGCGGTGCAGCAGCGCGTGGACAAGGTCAAGGCGCCGATCCTGTGCCTGGTCGGCCCCCCGGGCGTCGGCAAGACCTCGCTGGGCCAGAGCGTGGCGCGCGCCACCGGCCGCAAATTCGTTCGCATGGCCCTGGGCGGCATGCGCGACGAGGCCGAGATCCGTGGCCACCGCCGCACCTACATCGGCTCGATGCCGGGCAAGGTGCTGCAGAGCCTGTCCAAGGCCGGCACGCGCAACCCGCTGTTCCTGCTCGACGAGATCGACAAGCTGGGCATGGACTTCCGCGGCGATCCGTCGTCGGCCCTGCTCGAGGTGCTCGATCCGGAGCAGAACCACACCTTCAGCGACCACTACGTCGAGGTCGACTTCGACCTGTCGGACGTGATGTTCGTGGCCACCTCGAACTCGATGAACATCCCGCCGGCCCTGCTGGACCGGATGGAAGTCATCCGCCTGTCGGGCTACACCGAGGACGAGAAACTCAACATCGCGCAGAAGTATCTCTGCCCGAAGCAGGCCAAGAACAACGGCGTGAAGCCCGAGGAAATGGAGATCACCGAGAGCGCGTTGCGCGGCATCATCCGCTATTACACGCGCGAAGCCGGTGTGCGTTCGCTCGAGCGCGAGATCTCCAAGATCTGCCGCAAGACGGTCAAGGGCATCCAGCTGAAGAAGTACACCGACCAGGTGGTCGTGACCGAGGACAACCTCAACGACTTCCTGGGCGTGCGCAAGTTCGACTACGGCCGCGCCGAGAAGACGAACCAGGTCGGCCAGGTGGTCGGGCTGGCCTGGACCGAGGTCGGCGGTGACCTGCTGACGATCGAATCGGCGGTGATGCCGGGCAAGGGCAACATCATCCGCACCGGGCAACTCGGCGATGTGATGAAGGAGTCGGTGGAGGCCGCGCGCTCGGTGGTGCGTTCACGCGCACGCCGGCTGGGGATCAAGGACGAGATGTTCGAAAAGCGCGACATCCACATCCACGTGCCCGACGGCGCGACGCCGAAAGACGGCCCGAGCGCGGGCGCGGCGATGACCACGGCCTTCGTCTCGGCCCTCACCGGCATCCCGGTGCGCGCCGACGTGGCGATGACCGGCGAAATCACCTTGCGCGGTGAAGTCACCGCCATCGGCGGCTTGAAGGAAAAGTTGCTGGCAGCGCACCGCGGCGGCATCAAGACCGTGATGATTCCGGAAGAGAACGTCAAGGACCTGCAGGACATCCCCGAGAACGTCAAGAACAAGCTCGAGATCGTGCCGGTCAAATGGATCGACCGCGTGCTCGAGGTGGCGCTGGAGCGGGTGCCTGAGGCCCTGCCGGAGGACGAGCCGGTGAAGGCGGCCGAAGAGGGTGCGAAGCCGGCCGCGCCCGCGGCGGGATCGGAATTGCTGACGCACTGAACTTTGTCGGCGGCCGGCTTGCAAACCGGCCGTTCTTCAACCTATAATGCGGGCTCTGTTGATGAGACACTATCAACAGAAATGCGGGAGTAGCTCAGTTGGTAGAGCGCAACCTTGCCAAGGTTGAGGTCGAGAGTTCGAGACTCTTCTCCCGCTCCAAACTCGATGAAAAAGGGAAGCCGAGTGCTTCCCTTTTTCTTGTCTAGAATTCCCGGTTCCAGATCACACGGCGCGATAGCAAAGCGGTTATGCCCCGGATTGCAAATCCGGTCAGTCCGGTTCGACTCCGGATCGCGCCTCCAAACAAAACGGCCTCGCAAATGCGAGGCCGTTTTGTTTGGAGCGCTCAGTGCTTGCCGGGTCTCAGCCTGTATTTCGCGTCCAGAACACCGGGGTGCGTGTCGACAAAGATTCGAGCGGCTCGCTCCGGCTCCAGTTCGGCGGCATAGGGCTGGGTCGCGACGGCGTGCTTCACCGCGACGATCACGTTCAGACCAGGCTTTATCCGCATCAGCTGCAAGCAGAAGCGGCCGAGCCACGAGTGGGAAGATTGATTGTGGACCATGCCCGCATTCTTCTGCGGTCGGCGCGCGCGAGGTGTAGGAGATCGCCGCCGCGGCATGTCGGGCGTACCGCGCTTCGCCCGAGAAGGGCACCCGACGAAGTCGGTATGGTGCCCGGGGCGGGAGTCGAACCCGCACACCTTTCGGTCGCGAATTTTAAGTCCGCTACGTCTACCAATTTCGTCACCCGGGCAGGGTGGCCGGAATCATAGTCAGAACTTCGACCGAGAGGTGAGCGAGGCTCGGGCATCGGTCCAGCAGCAACTGCATCGTTCCCGAGGCACCGGAGCTGATCACGCGCACCTTCGGCGATTCATCGGATGGCGGCGGCGACTGTTCCCACAGTGACGCGCTGCGCCGGGCGATCGCCGCTGCGGTGTCGATCACCGTGACCTCAGCGCCCAACAGGTCTCGAATCGACGCCTCAACGAACGGGTAATGCGTGCAGCCGAGCACGACCGTGTCGACGTTCGCGGCGCGAATCGCGTTGCAATGCGGCTTCAGCACATCGAGCAAGGTCGGGCCTTGCAGTACACCGCGTTCGATCACTTCCGCGAGCCCCGGGCAAGGCTGAACATGAACGTGCAGGTCTTCGGCGTAGCGTGCGATCAAGTCTCGCAGGCGTTCGCTGTTGGCGGTCGCCAGCGTCGCCATCACCGCGATCCGCCGTGCGCGCGATCTCGCCGCGGCCGGCTTGACGCCCGGCTCGACGCCGACAAACACGAGCTTCGGCCAACGCGCGCGCAGCGCTTCGATGGCCAACACCGTCGCGGTGTTGCAGGCGACGACGATCATCGTCGCGCCTCGCGCGGCCAGCCATTCGACGACCTCGGCGCTGCGCTGGATCACCTGGCGTGCGGAACGATCGCCATACGGCGCGTGCGCCACATCGCCGACGTAGGTCATCGACGCGTCGGGCAGTCGCTCGCGCAGCGCGCGCAGGATCGACAGCCCACCGACGCCCGAGTCGAACACACCGATGCACCGCAGTTGCGCTGCAGCGTCGTGTTCGAGCGAGGCGAGCGGGGTGATCATGGCGTCGCGCAGTCTATCTGCGAGTTCGGTCTAAAATAGCACGATCGTTCGTTTTTCTGTCGCGCTTGCATGTCGCTTTGCCGTCGCGCCAAGGTGGTCCGACCGCCGCGAACTAGAATCGCCCCACCCAGAATCCCGTCTTCAGGAGACAGCTGCATGAAGGTTCTCGTCCCGGTCAAGCGTGTCGTCGACTACAACGTGAAGGTTCGCGTGAAGTCCGACGGCAGCGGCGTCG
>JBKJKU010000043.1:0-11585 GCA_046597355.1 Aquabacterium sp. | reverse complement strand
CTGCAATGGCGTGACCAAGGGCACCATCTGCAAGGCCATCAAGGAAAAAGGCCTGTTCACGCTCGACGAGGTGCGCAAACACACCAAGGCCAGCGCGTCCTGCGGCTCCTGCACCGGGCTGGTCGAGCAGCTCCTGATGGCCACCGCCGGCGGCGACTACTCGGCCACGCCCAAGCTCAAGGCCATGTGCGGCTGCACCGATCACGGCCATCAGGCGGTGCGTGACGCCATTCGGAACAACAAGCTGATGACGATCGCCGATACCTTCCGGTTCATGGAATGGAGGACACCGAACGGTTGCGCCAGCTGCCGCCCGGCCATCAACTACTACCTGATCAGCACCTGGCCCAAGGAGGCGAAGGACGATCCGCAAAGCCGCTATATCAACGAGCGCAGCCATGCCAACATCCAGAAGGACGGCACTTACAGCGTGATCCCGCGCATGTGGGGCGGCGAAACCACGGCCAGCGAACTGCGCCGCATCGCCGACGCGGTGGACAAGTACAAGATACCGACCGTCAAGGTCACCGGCGGGCAGCGCATCGACCTGCTGGGCGTGAAAAAGGAAGACCTGCAAAACGTCTGGAAGGACATCGGCATGCCGTCCGGCCACGCCTATGCCAAGGCCTTGCGCACGGTCAAAACCTGTGTCGGCAGCGAGTGGTGCCGCATGGGCACGCAGGACAGCACGCAGATGGGCAAGGACCTGGAGCGCGCGATGTGGCGCATGTACGCGCCGCACAAGGTCAAGTTTGCGGTGTCGGGCTGCCCGCGCAATTGCGCCGAGTCCGGCATCAAGGACGTGGGCATCATCGGTGTGGATTCAGGCTGGGAGATGTACGTTGCCGGCAACGGCGGCATCAAGACCGAGGTGGCGCACTTCCTGGTCAAGTTGAAGACCGCCGCCGAGGTGCTGGAGTACACCGGCGCGTTCTGCCAGCTCTACCGGCTGGAAGGCTGGTACCTGGAGCGCACGGTGCATTACGTCAACCGCGTTGGCCTGGACCATGTGAAGAAGAAGATCCTGGACGACCATGAGGGCCGCAAGGCGCTGTGGGCCGATCTGCAGTTTGCGCTGGACGGTGAGCCGGACCCCTGGTTCGACTTTGACCAGGCCCGGGTGGACCTGCGCCAGTTCGAGCCGGTGGCCCCGGCGTGAAGCGCCGGCACTGCCTGGGCTTGGCTGCCGCCACGCTGCTGACGCCAGCAGCGCATGCCGAGGTGATCGACCTACACGACGCCATCAACAAGGCCGGACGCCAGCGCATGCTCAGCCTGCGCACGGCCAAGGCCTACTGCGCGCTGGGCTTGCAGGCCGCGGTGGCCGCTGCCACCGAGGTGCAAGCGCAGTCGGTGGCGCTGTTCGACCGCCAGCTCTTCGAGCTGAAGGCCTTCGCGCCGCGCCCCGAGATCCGCGCCACCTACCAGCGCATGGACACCGCCTGGAGCGCCTACAAGACGCTGCTGGTGGGCCGCCGGCCCGACCGTGCACTGGGCGGCCAGGTGCTGGAGCAGGCCACCCGGCTGGCGGCACTGGCGCACCAGGGCACCGGGCAGCTGGAAAAGTCGCTGGCGCACCCGGTGGGTCGGCTGGTCAACATCGCCGGCCGCCAGCGTTTGCTGGGTCAGCGCATCGCGGCCTACACCCTGGGCGCGGCCTGGGGTGTGGTGGACGACAACGCCATTGCGGAAATCAACAAGGCCCGCGTCGACTTCGGCAGCGCGCAGCAGCTGTTGCGCGCTGCCCCTGATAACACGGCGGGTTTGCGCACGCTGCTGGAGCAGGCCCAGGGCGAGTTTGCGGCCTTTGTGGCCGCATCGAACAAGCTGCTGGCCGGCGCTGCTGACGCACAGCCCGCCGCCGATGTGTTCAACAGCAGCGAGCGCATCCTGCAGGTCACCGAAGCCGTGGCCGACCTCTACGCCCGCCTGCAGGCCTGACCCTCCACAAGGACCACCCCATGACCACCTGGACACCCGTTTGCCGCGTCGATGACATCCCGCCACTCGGCGCCCGCCGGGCCACGCGACCGCAGGGCTTGGCGGTGGCGGTGTTCCGCACCGCCGACGACCGCGTATTTGCGCTGCTGGACCGCTGCCCGCACAAGGGCGGCCCGCTCAGCCAGGGCATCGTCTTTGGCGACGCGGTGGCCTGCCCGCTGCACAACTGGAGCATCCAGCTGGCAGACGGCAACGCCCGCGCCCCGGACGAGGGCTGCACGCCGGCCTTTGCCGTCAAGGTCGAGGCCGGCTTGGTCTACCTGGACGCGGTCGAGCTGGCCAGCAAGGCGCTGGACCTGGCCGCGCCGCAGGCCGGACCTTGCGCCAAGTCCTGCGCGTGACGCCATGACCGACACCCGAAGCACCTGCCCCTACTGCGGCGTTGGCTGCGGTGTCATCATCGAGAGCGACGGCGCGCAGATCACCGGCGTGCGCGGCGACCCGGACCACCCCGCCAACTTCGGCCGGCTGTGCAGCAAGGGTGCCACGCTGCACCTGACCGCCAGTGCGGCCATCACCCAGCAGGTGCGGCTGTTGCAGCCCATGCACCGGGTAGCGCGCGGCGCAGCGCCGCAGCCGGCCGCCTGGGACACCGCACTGGACAGCATCGCCGACCAGCTGGCCGGTATCGTCAGCGGCCACGGCCCCGACGCCGTGGGCCTGTACGTGTCGGGCCAGTTGCTGACCGAGGACTACTACGTCTTCAACAAGCTGGCCAAGGGCCTGCTGGGCACCAACAACATCGACACCAACTCGCGCCTGTGCATGAGCAGCGCGGTGGCCGGCTACAAGGCCACGCTCGGCGCCGACGCACCGCCCGCCTGTTACGACGACCTGGCCCACGCCCACACCGTGTTTGTCACGGGCGCCAACCCGGTCTGGGCCCACCCGGTGCTGTTCCGCCGGCTGGAGGACGCGCGCCGCGCCAATCCTGCGCAAAAGCTGATCGTGGTCGACCCGCGCCGCACCGAGACCGCCGTGATGGCCGACCTGCACCTGCAGATCCTGCCCGGCAGCGACATCGCGCTGTGCCACGGCATGCTGCACCTGATGCTGTGGGAGGGCTGGCTGGATCTCGGCTTCATGACCGCCCACACCCGCGGCTTCGATACGCTCAAGGCCCGGGTGCGTGACTTCACGCCCAAGGAGACCGCCCGCCTCACCGGCGTGAAAGAGGCCGACCTGGTGCAAGCCGCACGCTGGTTTGCCACCGCTCCGGCCACGCTGTCGCTGTACTGTCAGGGCTTGAACCAGAGCAGCAGCGGCACCGCCAAGAACGCCGCGCTGATCAACCTGCACCTGGCCACCGGCCAGATCGGCAAGCCCGGCGCCGGCCCGTTTTCGCTCACCGGCCAGCCCAACGCGATGGGCGGGCGCGAGGTGGGTGGCCTGGCCAACCTGCTGTCCGCCCACCGCGATTTGGCCAACCCGGCGCACCGGGCAGAGGTCGCCCGGCTCTGGGGCCTGGATTTACAAGGGCGTGAGGTGCCGGCCCAGCCCGGCAAAACCGCGGTCGAGATGTTCCAGGCCGCCGCCGACGGCCAGATCAAGGCGCTGTGGATTGCCTGCACCAACCCGGCGCAGTCCCTGCCCGACCAGGCCACCGTGCGGCGTGCGCTGGAGCGCGCCGAACTGGTGATCGTGCAAGAGGCTTTCTCCACCACCGCCACCGCCCGCTATGCCGACTGGCTGCTGCCGGCCACCACCTGGGGTGAAAAGGACGGCACGGTCACCAACAGCGAGCGCCGCATCAGCCGGGTCCGGCCGGCGGTGGCCGCGCCCGGCCAGACCCGCCATGACTGGGCCGTGGCGGTGGCCATCGGACAAAAGCTGGAGGCCCGGCTGCGGCCCGGCCAACCCACGCTGTTTCCGTACACCGACGCCGAGTCGGTCTGGCTGGAGCACCGCGAATCCACCCGCGGCCGTGACCTGGACATCACCGGCCTGAGCTATCCGCTGCTCGACCTTGGCGCCCAGCAGTGGCCGATGGCCGAGGGCCAGACCGTCGGCAAAGCCCGGCTTTACGAGGACGGCATCTTCCCGACCGACGACGGCCGCGCCCGCTTTTTCGACACGCCGTTCGTGCCCTTGGCCGAGCCGCGCGATGCCCGCTACCCGGTCAGCCTGACCACCGGCCGGCTGCGCGACCAGTGGCACGCCATGAGCCGCACCGGCACGCTGGGCCGGCTGTTTGGCCACCAGCCCGAGCCCACGCTGGACCTGAACGCGCGCGACATGGCCCGGCTCGGCCTGCAGGACGGTGATCTGGTGCGGCTCAGCTCTCGCCGCGGCAGCTTGGTGCTGCCGGCGCTGGCCAGCGACAGCATCGCGCCCAACCAGGCCCATGCGGCAATGCACTGGGGCGACGAGATGCTGGCCGGTGTCAGCACCGCAGGGCTGGCCGGATCCGGCATCAACAGCCTGACCAGCCCGGCGTATTGCCCGCTGTCCAAGCAACCGGAGCTCAAGCACACCGCCGTCAAGCTGCAAAAAGCCGCGCTGCCCTGGCAGTTGCTGGCCTGCGCCTGGCTGCCAGAAGCCCAGGCACTGGCCTTGCGCAGTCAGGCCGGCGCGCTGATGGCGGGTGTGGGCTACGCCTGCTGCGTGCCGTTTGGCCACGACGCGCACGGCGTGCTGCTGCGCCTGGCCGCCACCACCGCACCGCCGCCCGAGCGGGTGTCGGCGATCGAGGCGCTGTTTGGGCTCGGCCCCGAGCGCAAGGATGCCCTGCGCTACGAGGACCGGCGCCAGGGCCAGCGCCGGGCGATGGGCCTGGTGCGCCAGGGCGACGACACCCGCTTGCAGGCCTTTGTGTTGGCCGGCGACATCCGCGCCGAGGCCTGGATCAAGGCCTTGCTGCAGCAGCGCCTGCCGGCCCAGGCCTACGGCCGGCTGCTGCTGCGGCCGGATGCCCAGGCGCCGGTGGCGCTGGCGCCCAAGGGCAAACAGGTCTGCACCTGCTTTGACATCAGCGAGTCGGCGATCCATGCGGCCCTGCCCGCTTGCACCGGCACTGCGGCGCAGCGCCTGGCTGGGCTGCAAGGCCGGCTGAAGTGCGGCACCCACTGCGGGTCGTGCATCCCCGAGCTGAAGCGGCTGGTGCAGCAGAGCGCCGTGACGGCCTGAAGCCCGGTGGCGGACCGCGTCAAAGTCGGCACCGATCGAGCGCCCGATCGATCGGCCGGTTGAGCGCCCGCAAGCGCCTGTCAGCCAACGGCCCGAAACTTGCGTTTCCCTGACCACCACCCACCCAATCCTCGCCATGGGCATCAAGCACTACATCAAGGAGATCGGCCGCGGCAGCGAAGGCGCCCGATCGCTCAATGCCGAGCAGGCTGCCGACCTGTTGTCCCAGGTGCTGGACGGCTTGGTGACCGACCTGGAGATCGGCGCCTTTGCGCTGGCCATGCGCATCAAGGGCGAGACGGTCGACGAATTGCAGGGCTTTGTGCAGGCGGCCCAGGCGCGCTGCCTGGTGGTGCACAGCGACCGGCCGGTGATCGTCATCCCCAGCTACAACGGCGCGCGCCGGCTGCCCAACCTGACGCCGCTGCTGGCGATGCGCCTGGCGCAAGAGGGTGCACGGGTGCTGGTGCACGGCCCGCGCCATGACCCGGCCCGCGTGACCAGCGCCGAGATCTTCCAGGCGCTGGGCCTGCCACCGGTCGAGAGCAACGCTGCCGTGCACGAGCGCTGGCAACGCCATGAGCCGGCCTTCATCGCCACCGACACCCTCAGCCCAGCCCTGCAGCGCCTGCTGGATGTGCGCTGGGTGGTGGGCCTGCGCAACTCGGGCCACACCGTGGCCAAGCTGCTGAACCCGGTGCAAGGTGCGCCCGCGCTGCGCCTGGCCAGCCACACCCATCCCGAGTTCGGCAAATTGATGGCCGACTTTGCCGAACGCGAGCGCGGCGACATGATGCTGCTGCGCGGCACCGAAGGTGAAGCCGTGGCCGACCCCAGGCGCTGTCCCAAGCTCGATGTCTGGCTGGGTGGCCAGTGGCAGGCCGAGCTGTCCTGCCCGGCCCAGGATGGCGCGCTGACCGAGCTGCCGCTGCTGCCGCGCCAGATCGATGCCGCCACGGTCGCCGTTTACATCCAGGGCGTGGTGGCCGGTGAAAAGCCCGGCCCGGCGCCGTTGGACAAGCAAGTCGAGCTGCTGCTGCACGCCCTGCAGCGGCTGGACAGCCAGTCTCCCCAGCAAAAGAGCGCATGACCACCGCCCACCGCACCCCCACACATCCCCGCAACACGCCGTGGTGCGCCCTGGTCGGTGCCGGCCCGGGCGATGCCGAACTGGTCACGCTCAAGGCCCTGCGACTGATGCGGCGGGCCACGCTGCTGCTGGTTGACGATCTTGTCAGCGACGCGGTGCTGGCGCTGGCACTGCGCGGCCGGCGCCGCCCGCCCCGCGTGGTGCACGTGGGCAAGCGCGGCGGCTGCCAAAGCACGCCGCAGGCCTTCATCCTGCGGCTGATGGTCAGCGAGGCCCTGGCCGGTGAGCGGGTGGTGCGCATCAAGGGCGGCGACCCGTTTGTCTTTGGCCGCGGTGGTGAGGAGGCCGACGAACTGCGGCGCCACGGCATCACGGTGGACGTGGCCAGTGGCATCACCGCCGCCGTGGCGGCCAGCGCCGCGCTGGGTGTGCCGCTGACCCACCGCGACCATGCCCATGGCGTGATGCTGGTCACCGGCCATCCCAAGCCTGGCGCCGCTGCGTTGCACTGGCCCACGTTGGCCGCCGCCGCGGCGCAAGGCCTGACGCTGGTGGTCTACATGGGCGTGGCGCGGTTGCCGGCGTTGCAGGCCGGCCTGCTGCAAGGCCTGCCCGCCAGCACCCCGGCCGCCGTGGTGCAAAACGCCAGCCTGCCGACCCAGCGCAGTGCGGTTTGCACCCTGGGCGCGCTGGCGCAGACCGTGCGTGAACACGGCCTGGGCAGCCCGGCCGTGCTGGTGATCGGCGATGTGCTGACCGGGCTGCTGGCCTTGCAGGCGACACCGGCGACAGCGGTCGACGCGCAACGCGCCGCCTGACGTTGCGCTGCCCGTAGCGCTGCCCGTAGCGGCGCTCATTGCGCTGCTCATTGCGCCGCTCATTTCGCCACTCATTGCGCCGCTCGTAGCGCCTGATTTGGCGCCGGCTACTTCGCCGGAAGCCACAGCGGAACCTGCGGCTCATCGCGCTCAGGCAAGCGCCGGGCCGCCGCCAAATCGGCCGCTGATAATCCGCCGCCATGTCCACGCCCCGCCCTGCCACCTTCGACACCATCGTGCTGGGCGCGGGTGCGGCCGGGCTGTTTTGTGCCGGCATGGCCGGCCAGCTCGGCCAGAAAGTGCTGCTGATCGACCATGCCGCCAAGGTGGCCGAGAAGATCCGCATCTCGGGCGGCGGGCGCTGCAACTTCACCAACCGCGACACCACGCCGGCGCAGTTCCTGTCCGCCAATCCCGACTTCTGCCGCTCCGCGCTGGCACGCTACAGCCCGGCCGACTTCATCGCGCTGGTGCAGCGCCACGGCATCCCGCACCACGAGAAACACAAGGGCCAGCTGTTCTGCGACGGCTCGGCCGAGCAGATCATCACGCTGCTGCTGGACGAAGCTGGCGCCGGCGCTGTCACCCGGTGGCAACCCTGCACGGTCGCGGCCGTGCGCGCAACGGCCGACGGCTTTGAGCTCGACACCACCCACGGCACGGTCTGCGCCCGCCAGCTGGTGGTGGCCACCGGCGGGCTGTCGATCCCCAAGATCGGCGCCAGCGATTTTGGCCACCGGCTGGCGCGCCAGTTTGGCCACAAGATCATCGAGCCGCGCCCGGCGCTTGTGCCGCTGACCTTCAACGCTGACAGCTGGGGGCCGCTGGTGCCGCTGGCCGGCGCGTCGCTGGCCGTGGACATCAGCACCGGCAGCGGCCGCGGCAAGGGCCGGTTCCGGGAGGACCTGTTGTTCACCCACCGGGGCTTGAGCGGTCCGGCGGTGCTGCAGATTTCCAGCTTCTGGCAGCCCGGCGAGACCCTGACGCTGGACCTGCTGCCCGGGCAGGACGCCGCGGCCTGGCTGCGCGAGGCCAAGCAGCAGTCGCGCCGCCAGCTGGGCAATGCGCTGGCCGGCCTGCTGCCGCAACGTCTGGCCGACGCCTGGCTGGCGCGGCTGGGGCTGGACGCGGCCAAGCCTTTGGCCGAATTGCGCGACCGCGACCTGCAGCAACTGGCCGACGCACTCTCTCGCTGGACGCTCACCCCCAGTGGCACCGAGGGCTACCGCAAGGCCGAAGTCACCGCCGGCGGCGTGGACACCCGTGAGCTGGACTCCCGCACGATGGCCAGCAAGCGCTGCGCCGGGCTGTACTTCATCGGCGAGGTGGTGGACGTCACCGGCTGGTTGGGCGGCTACAACTTCCAGTGGGCCTGGGCCAGTGCGGCGGCGTGTGCACAGGGCCTGGCTGCGGCCTAGCGCGGCTTGCCGTGGCCTTGCCGAAACACCAGAACGCATGCCGGGCATCAAGTCCCTGGCTGATCCCATGAAACCGAAGTAGAATCCCGGTTTTGCTGGCAATCTGCGCGTCGATTCCCCAGCCTGGTTTATCCGGTAGGCCACTTTCACTGCCAAGACGGTGATTTCAGGCCCATTACCGGTAGGCTGAGTCAGGAACACCGAGCGTCAACACTTTAGGATCACCCCGTTAAATGACCACGATTCGCGTCAAGGAAAATGAGCCGTTCGATGTAGCCCTGCGCCGTTTCAAGCGCACGATCGAAAAGCTCGGCCTGCTCACTGACCTGCGTGCCCGCGAGTTCTACGAAAAGCCCACCTCTGAGCGCAAGCGCAAAAAAGCGGCCGCCGTCAAGCGCCACTACAAGCGTGTGCGCAGCATGCAACTGCCCAAGAAGCTGTTTTAAGCTTCTCTGCGCCGCAGCCCACGCTGCCGCTGCTGACACAGCGCCCAGACGCTCAAACGCCCGCACGGCAACCCGCTGCGGGCGTTTTTCATGGCGCGCCGCCGACACCACCGCCCAAGGGAATCCCATGAGCCTCAAAGACCAGATCACCGAAGACATGAAAACGGCGATGCGCGCCAAGGATGCACCGCGGCTGGGCACGATCCGGATGCTGCTGGCTGCCATCAAGCAGCGTGAGGTGGATGAGCGCATCGTGCTGGACGATCTCGCGGTGGTGGCCATCGTCGACAAGACAATCAAGCAGCGCAAGGACTCGATCGCCGCGTTCCAGGGCGCCGGCCGCAACGACCTGGTCGAGAAGGAAACCGCCGAGCTGGGCGTGCTGCAGGCCTACCTGCCGGCGCGGCTCTCAGCCGATGAGGTGGCCACTGCGGTCGCCGCCATCGTCGCCGATCTGGGCGCCGCTGGGCCGGGCGACATGGGCAAGGTGATGGGCGCGGCCAAGGCGCAATTGGCCGGCAAGGCCGAAATGGGCGCCATCTCGGCGGCGGTCAAGGCCGCCTTGTCAAAGTAAAGCTCAAGCACCATGAACACCACCCTGCCCATCCGTGCCATCGCTGAAACCGTCAGTGTGGCGCCGCAGCTCACTGCTGATGCCATGGCCGAAGTCGCCCGCCTGGGCTTCAAGAGCGTGATCAACAACCGGCCCGACTTTGAGCACGGCCCCGACCAGCCCGCCAACGCGGCGGTCGAAGCTGCCGCGCTGGCTGCGGGCTTGCAGTACCGCCACCTGCCGGTGGACGCGGGCTGGCAGTCGCCCGAGCAGATCGCGGCGTTTGCCGAATTGCTCAAGACGCTGCCAGCGCCGGTGCTGGCCTTCTGCCGCTCGGGCGCCCGCTCGACCCGGCTGTACCAGCAGGCGATGACGCCCTGAGCTGCGGGTTGGCCTGACAAGTGCCGCGCCGGCCGCGACCGGCGGTGGCTGCACCGCGCTGTGTGGGATTGCGCACAGACCGTGGGCTGGGGTCCTTTCATGATGCCGAACCGGTCACGCAGTGCCGGCATGGCGAGACACCCCAGGACAAACTGGTTCAGCAACCCGCCTTGCAAGGGGTGACCCGTGAAGCGAAGAGCGTTTTTGACCCAGACGGGAGTGACCGGCGCCGGTTTTGTGCTGACGGGCACTGCGGGCGCCAAGCAAACCTACCCGCCCTCGGCCGTTATCGGCTGGAACAGCGCCGCCACCTCGGCGATTGCCGCTGCGAGGTTTGCGCCAACGACCGCGGCGCGCACGCTGGCGATGGTCTTCGAGGCGGTCTACAACGCCTGGGCTTGTTACGACAGTGCGGCCGCCTTCACCTTGTCGGGGCTGCGCAGGCGCTCTACCCTTGAGCGACGCACGAGCAACAAGTCGATCGCAGTCTCGTACGCAGCGTATGGCGTGCTGGTCGATCTCTTCCCGACCCAGCAAAGCCGCTTCGACCTGGCGCTTGCCACCACCACCGCCGGGCTCGTGTTGACGTCCCAGGAAGCCGTTGCTGCGGTACAGATCGGGCAATTCGCGGCGGGCGCGCTGCTGCAGGCACGCCATTTCGACGGCAGCAACCAGCTTGGCGACATGACACCCAGCGGCGTCCCGTATGCCGACACCAGCGGCTACCTGCCGGTGAACAGCTTCGATACCGTGGTCGACCCCACGCGCTGGCAACCACTCTTGGTAACCAGTGCCGCCGGCCTGAGCTCGGTGCAGACGTTTGTCACCCCGCACTGGGGTGCGGTGCGGCCCTTTGCGCTGAAATCCGGGTCGGTGCTGCGGCCGGCCTACACGCCCGGCCCGAGCTTCGCCGAGATGGACGAGGTGATCGCGTTCAGCGCCGGTCTGAACGACGCCAGCAAGGTTCTGATCGACTTCTTTGCCAACAACCCAGGCAGCGTGACACCGCCGGGACAATGGACGAAGATTGCCGAGACCGTCTCGGCCGCTGACGGCAACTCGCTCGACGACGATGTGCGTCTTTTCTTCACGCTGGCGCAGGCCATGCTTGATGCCAGCATCGCCTGCTGGGACGCCAAACGGGTGTACGACAGCGTGCGGCCGATCACGGCGATTCGCCACCACTACCGCAACCAAACCATCCAGGCCTGGGGTGGACCCGGACTGGGGACGGTCTCGATGCGCGGCGCCGACTGGAAACCGTACCAGCGCACGACCAACCCGTCACCCGCATTCCCGGAGTTCCTGTCGGGCCACAGCACCTTCAGCGGCGCCGCTGCAGCGGTGTTGGCGGCGCTGCGTGGTGACAGGTTCAACCTCAGGTTCACATTTCCTGCCGGGGGCGTGCCTTTCGACCCCAGCGTTCCGGCCGCGCCCGTCACGCTGAGCTGGACATCCTTCACCGAGGCCGCTGCCGCCGCTGGGCTGTCCCGCCGTTATGGCGGCATCCACTTCGAGCAGGGCGATCTTCAGGGCCGTGTCATGGGCCGGCAAGTGGGCCAGCTGGTGCAGGCACGCGCCAATAGACTGTTCCAGGGCGGCGACAGCGCAAGCTGACGCGGCGGAAGGTCAGTTTTCGGTGGTGCCGCGTCGCTGCCGCAGCTGCCGCAGCTGCCGCCGCTGCCACAGCACGGCCGCAGCCGCAGCCGCAGCAGTTGCGCCGGCGGCGATCAGCATGGCGTTGCGCGATAG
>JBKJKU010000236.1:0-5489 GCA_046597355.1 Aquabacterium sp. | reverse complement strand
TCTCGGCCACCAGGCCCGACAGGTGGGCGCAAGTGGCGTCCACGGTGTTGCCGATGGCGGCCAGCTCGTCGCGGCCGCGCACCTGGGTGCGGTGCGCCAGGTCGCCCCGCGCCATCGCGTCGGTGCCGCGCCGCAGGGCCCGTACCGAGGCATGGAAGGTGACGAAAAACGACACCACCAGGTAGGCCAGCAGCAGCAGGCCAGCGCCGCAGACGGCGGCCGCCAGCGCTGTCTTGCGGTCGATGTCGGCGATGCGGTGGCTGATCTCCTCGCGCAACTCGGCCGCAGCCTCGGTGTGCAGGCCACGCAACGGCTCGATTGCCGCGCTTGCCGCGTCGAAGAACACCGTGCCGGCTGCGGCAGGCTTGTCGGTGGCGACCTGGGTGGGCAGCAAGGCGCTGAAGCGCTGCAATCCCGCGCGGGTGCTGGTCCAACTGGCCAGCGGCTGGCCACCAGCGCGGCCGTAGGCTGCCAGCTTGCTGCTCAGGTCGAGCAGGCTGCGGTCGATCAGCGCGGCCTGGCCCAGCAGCGCCGCCTGCTCGGCCACTGTGATTTCTGCCGGCGCGGCCAGGCTGTCCGCAGCCGAGGGTGAGGTGCCGCCCGCCGTGCCTGGATTTGTACTGTCGACCGCTGCTGCGCTGGCGCGGGCGCTGCGCAGCCGCAGGCTGGCGCCCTGCGTACGGGTTTGCGACAGCGCCTCGATCGCCGGGTACAGGGTGTTGACCAGCACATCCATCAGGTAGTAGGACCGCGCCTGCGGGTCCAGCACCAGGCCGGATCGGTCGCCGTTGAGCAGCGCCAGCTGGCGCAAGCCCTCCACGGCCTGCGAGTGGGCGGCAAACGCGCCCGCCGGTGTGGCCGGGTGTTGGCCGTCGGCCAGCGCCAGCAGGGTGGTGCGCAGCATGGGCCAGTCCGGCGCCAGCTGGATCTCGGGCGACTGGGCCAACTGGCCGTCAAACGATGCGATGGCGCTCTTCAGCACCTTGCGCGCATCGGCTTGCGGCGCCGCGGCCGAGGCGTCACCCGCCAGCGTGCGGGCCGTCAGATCGCGGTGAACCTGGGTCTGCTCGAGCACCGGCAACAGGGTCTCTGCCAGGCGCACGCCGTGCAGCTCGGTGACGGCGAACGCGCGCTCGGCCCAGCGGTCGGCCAGCGACAGGGCCATCAGGGCGCCCATCGGCAGCAGCACGGCCAGCGTCAGCAGGCCGAGTTTGGCCGACATCGGCAGCGCAAACATCAGCCGGCTGCCGGGCAGCATCAGGCCGCGGGACCAGCGTGCCAGGCGGCCGGGCGGGAGGGCGGTGGGGGCGGGATGGCTTGGGGTCATGGCGGCGGATTCAGGTGAGTTGTGGCGGCGGTGTGGCACCTTGGCGGGGTGCCCAGTTCCGGTTTCAGGGGGTTCAGAGGCAGAGCCTGTCCACCGCGCCGATCAGGGCCGACGGCTGGAATGGCTTGGTGATCCAGGCACAGGCGCCGGCGGCCCGGCCTTCGGCTTTTTTTTCAGCCTGCGACTCTGTGGTCAGCACGATCACCGGCGTGGACGGGCTGCCGCTGGTGCCTTTGACATGGCGCAAAAAGCGCAGGCCGTCCATGTTGGGCAGGTTGGCCTCACAGACGATCAGGTCCAGCTTTTGCGCCATCAGTTTGCCGACCGCGTGCTTGCCGTCCACCGCCTCCACCACGGCATACCCGGCGTTCTGCAGCACCAACTTGACGACGGTGCGAAAGTTGCCCGAGGCGTCCACGATCATCACGGTTTTGCGCATGGTTCAAACCTCAACAGGATCCGGATACTTGCCGGGGCGGCCCCTGCGGAACAGCGCAATCGGCAGGGGCAGCGCAGGGCTGCCTAGAAAAACTCGACCTCACTGGCGCGTTTGATGGGCACGTTGCCGTGGTGCTGGGCGCGCTGCTCCGCCATCGTGTAGCGGGCCGCCAGGTTGTCCAGCCATTCGGCTGCGTCGCTCTGGGTGGCACAGGGGTTGGCGGCCACCCAGCGGGCAAAGTTCTGCATGTCGTTGCCCACGCTGTCCAACATCTGGTTCAGCCGGTCGCCAAACTGGAGGTGCACGAAGGTCGCCTCCAGCTGAGTCCGCAGCGCCCGGCTGGACGCCTTGACCGCGCCAGCGTCTTGCATGGCGCTGCCCATCGACCGCAGCAAGCCGGTCAGCGCCTCGCGGGCGCGCAGCGCCAGCTCCAGCCGCAGCTCATCGGGCGAGGTGTCGTCGATTTCTGCGCGCAGGCGCTGCCCGGTCAAGGCGGTGTCGAGCCGGCCGACCAGGTTGCCGATCTGGTCACCCACCTCGGCCATCCGGGCCGCCAGGGCACGGGTCTCTGCAGCAATCGCCTGGGCGCTGCTGTCTTTGCCGCCGCTGTTGCCGCGGTTGGCCTCGATCGACGCATTGAACGCGACCAGCCGGGTGTGTTTGCCGATCTCGCGCGCCTGCCGGCCCAGCTGGCGCAACGCCTCGACCGCATTGGCACAGTGGATCAGCTCGGCCACCACCGCGTCGCGTTGGTCAAACGCGCGCTGGCTGGGGGCCAGCAGCGTGGCCAGCGCCGGTGCCTGGCTGGCAAGTGCAGCGTCGATGGCGCCGCCGTCCGCGCTGGCGCTGGTGCTGGTGCCGGTGCCGGTGCCGGTGCCGGCGCTGACGTTACCCAGGTTGTCGCCCAGCGAACCCAGCGCACCAGCCATATGGCTGAAGCTGTCCAGCAGTTGGGCCAGGCCGGTGGCTGCGGCCTCACGGGCGATGTCGATCTGCTTGCCCCACACCGGCACCACCTGCGCCACCATCACCTCAGCGCCAACGCGGCCGCCACTGTCGCGGGCCGCGTTGTTGCTCGGGGTGTGCATGCCAGCGGCGCCGGGCCGGCGCAGCAGCAGCGGCAGCAGGCCGGCCGCCGCCACGGCACCGGCCAGGCCAGCCGGACCGCCGACCCAACCCAGCGCGGCGCAGCCCGCCAGCGCCATGCCGGCCAGTGCGGTGCGGCCGGTGGCCATGCCGGTGCGCCAGCCGGCGGTGCGCTGGGCTGGGCTGTCGTCTGGCAGTGCAGTGGTGGATGCGGTCATCGATCTTTGGGCGGGTCCGGCATGCCCCGTGCAGGGCGATCTGCATTCTTTTCGGCAGCCTGACGGCAATCCTGAGTGTTGAACCCCAGCGTGTCCGTCGAGGGCCCGGCTGCGCGCTCAAGTCGGCGCCGGCGCTTGCCGATAGCGTGGGCAGGACGGCGGCGGACGGGCAAACGGGTTGTCAGGCGCCGCGCGTCTGCGGCGAGCCGGGATCTGCTGGGCGCCGTGCTGCCACTGCCATGAAGGGCATTTTGATGACGCTACCGGGTTTGTCGGCCGTTCTGCGGTCCAGCCGCGCCGCTACAGGGTGGCAAAGGGTCGCCGAGTTTTTTGCCTACCACGGCGTCTGGGCCTTTGGCGTGCGGATCATGCGGCTGTGGTCGCTGCGCACGAAGATGGTCTTGCTGGTCGCGGTGATGGCGGTGCCGCTGGCCTGGTTGATGGTGCAGCAGATCCGCAGCCACAACGCCGGCGTCCAGACCTTCGAGCGGCGCCTGGCGGGTTTGCAGGTGGCACAGGCCTACCAGGCGCTGGCCATCCAGTTCACACACCAGGCGCAAGCCTTTGATGATGGCAAGCCGGTGGACAACACCGCTGCGGCGCTGGCGCTGACGGCGCTGGGCGCCGCGGTGGCCCGGGCCACTGACGACGGCATGGCCCCGCTGGCCGCCGCCTGGCGCGCCAACCAGCCGACGTTGGCCGCGATCATGGGCGATGGCACCAGCGCGCCTGGCGTCCGTCGGGCGGCCCGCGCGTCAGCCCGGCCGGCGATGGTCATGTTGTATGCCGCGGCGCTGGATTCATCGCAGCTGTTGCTGGACGCCGACCCCGCTGCTGACGGCCCGCTGCGCATCGCGTTTGACCACCTGCCGACGCTGCGCCGCGAGCTGAACCGCCTGCGCAGCGTGGTGGCGCGCCAGTCCGTGCTGCAAGAGCAAACCCCGCGCCCGCTGGCCGACTTGCATGGACTGACGGTCAGGGCTGCCGCCGCTGTGGCCGATCTTGACCGCTACACCGGCCTGATGGCGCGTGCTTCTGCGGTGTTGCAAGGTTCGGCCCAACGTGAATCCGAAAGCGTCCTGCTGCAACTGCGGGCGGTGATCGCGCACGCCAACACGTCGGTGCTGGCGCTTGAGCCGGCCGCTGACCTGCCGGCCCTGCGCAACGAACTGACCGCCTTGCTGCCGGCCATCGACTTGCTGCAGCGCCACCTGGCGACGCGGTCTGAAGACCGCTTGCTGGCACAGCTGGCCGAGGCGCGGGCCGGGCAGCGCGGGCTGTCCGTGCTGTTGCTCATCACCACCGCGCTGGCCAGCTACCTGGTGTACAGCTTTTTCCTGGTGATGCGGGGTGGGCTGGCCCAGCTCAGCCAGCAGATGCACCGCATGGCCAAAGGTGACTTGAGTGCCCGTCCGCTGGCCCGGGGCGGGGACGAAGTGGCCGACACGATGCGGGCCATGACGGTGTCGCTGGCCCGGCTGAGCGACCTGCTGGCGTCGGTGCGCCAGGGGGTTGGCGCCATCGCCCAGGCATCGATGCAGATGGCCGACGGCAATGTCGACCTGACCCAACGCAGCCGCCATGCTGGCGTGGGGCTGGACCAGCTGGTGCTGGGCGTGACCCGCTATGCCGAGCAACTGCAGTCCTGCAGCCGCAGGGTGGAGTCGGTGGTGACGACGGTGCAGGCCTTGCGCCTGGCGTCGGTGCACAACCGCAAGCAGGTGCGGCGCTTGCAAGAGCGCATGGGCAACCTGCGCGGCAAGAGCCGCGAGATCGGCGAGATCGTCAACCTGATCGACACGATCGCATTTCGCACAAACATCCTGGCGCTCAATGCGTCGGTCGAGGCGTCCAAGGCGGGTGACGCCGGTCGGGGTTTTGCGGTGGTGGCGCAAGAGGTGCGCGCGCTGGCCATCCGCAGTGCCGATTCGGCCCGCCGCATCGGCGAGATCGTGGCCGGCTCGACGCTGGAGATCGAGCAAAGCGGCGCGCTGGCCGACGAGACCGGCCGGTCGATCCAGGCGGCCGACGCGCATGCCGACGCGATCCACGCCGCGATGTCGGGTGTGGCCGAACTGACCCACCAGGGCGACCGCGCGTCGGCCGACATCCTGGACGAGGTGCGGCTGCTGCAGGACAGCACCGCTGAGAACCTGGCCCTGGTCGAGCAACTGACGCTTGCGTCGGGCGCACAGCGCGGCCAGGGCGAGCGGTTGTCGCTGAAGCTGGGTTTGTTCAACTTGTCCTGAGTTTGACCGCCGCCACAACCATGCCATTCACAGATCCATTCGCGCAACAGAAAGTGCTTCATGCTCAATAACTTCAAGATAGGCACACGCCTGAATCTGGGCTTCGGCCTGCTGCTGGCCCTGTTGTGTGTGATGGCCGGCCTGTCCGCCTGGCAAATGCGCCGGCTGGC
>JBKJKU010000138.1:0-23956 GCA_046597355.1 Aquabacterium sp. | reverse complement strand
GGCGTCGAGGCCTATGTCGGCATCACCACCGAGCCGAAGTCTGCGCGCCTGGTGACGCAGCGCCTGGCCACGCTACCTGAACTGCGCCAGCTGTGTTCCGTCAGCGGCGAGTTCGACTACCTGGCCCTGCTGCGCGCAGAATCCACGGCGCGACTGGATGCATTGCTGGACGAGATCGGGGCCTTTGAGGGCGTGTTGAAGACGACCACCAGCGTGGTGCTGGCGCGGCGCATCGACAGGGTCAGCTGAGCTCGAGCCGCATCGCGCTGATCACCGCCTTGTAATCCACCTGCCCGAAGATCGCGCTGCCCGCCACGAAGGTATCGGCACCGGCATCGGCCACGCGGCGGATGTTGTCCACCTTGATGCCGCCATCCACCTCCAGCCGAACGTCACGTCCGGTGCGCTCGATCAGCCGCCGGGCCTGCTCGACTTTGCGCAAGGCGGAGTCGATGAAGCTTTGCCCGCCGAAGCCCGGGTTCACGCTCATGATGAGGATGAGGTCGACCTTGTCGATCACCCACTCGAGTACTTCGAGCGGCGTGGCCGGGTTGAAGACCAGGCCAGCCTGGCAAGCTTCGGCACGAATCAGCTGCAGCGTGCGGTCCACGTGCGCACTCGCGTCCGGGTGAAAGCTGACCAGGTCGGCCCCGGCCTTCGAGCCATCGGCGCGCACGCAGTGCGGCTTGATGGCCTGCGCCACTGCCGGACCGATGGTCAGGTTCGGCACGTAGTGGTTGTCCATCACGTCGAAATGAATCCAGTCGGCGCCGGCCGCGATGACGCTGCGCACCTCGTCACCGAGGCGCGCGAAGTCGGCAGAAAGGATGGAGGGCGCAATTCGGTACATGGTGATGGACTCGCAGGGTTTTCAGCAGGGCCCCCATTCGGGCCAGTCGGCGGTTCGGCTTGCAGTTCACACTTGCCACGCTGTAGGGCAACTCCGTGCAGCGCGGCGCTGCGGCCTACTCGGCGCCGTAGCGCTCGCCTTCAGGTTTGTCCGTCGCATACGACGAAATCCGGTAGTGAACCTGGCGTCCCGCACCCTCTTCGCGCGCCAGGCCAAAGCCCGGTTCACGCGGCGGCCGGTTGACCAGATAGCTCATGGTGGGCGACTCCACCCCCTGCGTCGAGTCGAACGCCGTGACGCGGATGTAATGGTACGGAAAGGACTTTCGGCAGGCGTTGATCTCGACCAGGATGCCGGCCGGATCCTTGAGGTCAAATATCGGATTGCCGAACATCTCCCAGTAGGTATTGCGTGGGTGTGGGTCGTCGGTGTACTCGATGCCGATCGACCAGTCGTGGCCCAGCGCATATTCGAGCTGGCGGCTGATCTGCTGGTCGGTGAGGTCGGGCAAGTACGAGAACTGGCCTTGCGTGAGGCGGTTGCCTGTGTTGGTCATCATGATGCGGGTCTCCTTGGGCGGATCTGGCAGTGAACTACGCAGTCAACTACGCAGAAGCGGTGGGGGTGGCGACGAAGTCGGGCGTGTCGGTCGACTCGTAGTTGAACGAGATGTCACCCCAGGTATCGATCGCCGCCTTGAGCGGCGAGCACCACTTGGCGGCGTCCTGCAGGATCTGCGGGCCCTCGTTCCAGATGTCGCGGCCTTCGTTGCGGGCCAGCACCATGGCTTCGAGGGCCACCCGGTTGGCGGTGGCACCGGCCTGGATGCCCTGCGGGTGGCCAATGGTGCCGCCGCCGAACTGCAGCACCACGTCATTGCCCAGGTAAGTCAGCAGTTGGTGCATCTGGCCGGCGTGGATGCCGCCCGAGGCCACTGGCATCACCTTGTTCAGCGAGGCCCAATCCTGCTCGAAGAACAGCCCGGTCTCCAACGACTGCGGGGTGTGTGTTTCGCGCAGCGTGTCGTAGAAACCCTTGATCATCAAGGGGTCGCCTTCCAGCTTGCCGACCACGGTGCCGGCGTGGATGTGGTCCACGCCCGCCATGCGCATCCACTTGCAGATCACGCGGAAGTTCATGCCGTGGTTCTTCTGCCGCGAGTAAGTGCTGTTGCCGGCGCGGTGCAGGTGCAAGATCATGTCGTTCTTGCGCGCCCACAGCGCCATCGACTGGATCGCGGTGTAGCCGATGACCAGGTCGATCATGATGATCACGCTGCCCAGGCTCTTGGCGAACTCGGCACGGGCATACATCTCCTCCATCGTGCCGGCGGTCACGTTCAGGTAGTGGCCCTTGACCTCGCCGCTCGCGGCGCTGGCCTTGTTGACAGCTTCCATGCAGTACAAGAAGCGATCACGCCAGTGCATGAAGGGCTGCGAGTTGATGTTCTCGTCGTCCTTCATGAAGTCCAGGCCGCCCTTCAGCCCTTCGTAGACGACGCGTCCGTAGTTGCGGCCGCTCAAGCCGAGCTTCGGCTTGGTCGTGGCGCCAAGCAGCGGGCGGCCGAACTTGTCGAGCCGTTCGCGCTCGACCACGACGCCAGTGGCTGGGCCCTGGAAGGTCTTGAGGTACGCCACCGGAATGCGCATGTCTTCCAGCCGCAGCGCCTTGACGGCCTTGAAGCCGAACACGTTGCCGATGATGGACGCGGTCAGGTTGGCGATGGAGCCGCCTTCGAACAGGTCGATGTCGTAGGCGATGTAGGCGAAGTACTGAGCTTCGGTCTTCGTGCCGGGGCCGGTGTTGGGCACGGCGTCGACGCGGTAAGCCTTGGCCCGGTACAGGTCGCACGCGGTCAGACGGTCGGTCCACACCACCGTCCACGTGGCGGTCGACGATTCACCGGCCACCGCAGCAGCGCACTCTTCCGAATCCACGCCCTCTTGCGGCGTGATGCGGAACATGGCGATCAGGTCGGTGTCCTTCGGCACGTAGTCGGGCTGCCAATAGCCCATCTGCTTGTACTTCAGGACACCTGCGCTGTAGCGCTTCTTGGCGTCGGTGATGATGCCTTCGTCGGCGAGGTTGTTCACTGCGGGCTCCTTGATGTCGATTGGGACAAATTGCGGCGGGGGAACTAAAATATAAGTCTATGAAGAAATACAAAATAGTCAGTTATTCTTCGTGAATCGATAAGGCAAAGCTGAACAATGAACATCACGTTCCGACAGCTACGGGTATTCGCTGAGGTAGCCAAGCACCAGAGCATGGTTCGGGCTGCTGAGACCCTGCATCTGAGTTCGCCCGCGGTGTCGATGCAGATCAAGGAAGTGGAGGCCCAGGTGGGGTTGTCGCTGTTCGACCGCCATGGGCGCCAGGTCTCGCTGTCCACGGCGGGCGAGTACTTCCTGGTTCACGCCAAGCGCCTGCTGGCCGACCTCAAGGAAGCGGACAACGCCATGGCGCGGTTCAAGCGGTTGGAGCATGGCCTGCTGACCATCGGCATGGTGAGCACAGCAAAGTATTTCGTTCCGCAGATGCTGGCCCGATTTCATCAAGAGCATCCAGGTGTGGATGTGCGACTGCGTGTGGTGGGCAACCGCGACCAACTGGTCTCGCTGATGGAAGCAGGCGAGGTGGATCTGTCGGTGATGGGTCGGCCTCCCAAAGAGATTGCGACGCGTGCCGAAGCCTTCGCTGCGCATCCTTTCGTGTTTGTATGCCCCCCGGGTCACCCGCTTCTGGCCGTGGGTCACCCGCCGGTTGCTTCGCTGCAGGACTACGCCTTCATCGTTCGTGAGCAGGGTTCGGGCACGCGCGCGGCGATGGCAGGGTTTTTTGCCGAGCATCGTTTCCAACCCCACATCACGATGGAGATGTCGAGCAACGAGACCATCAAACAGGCCGTGATGGCGGGCATGGGTCTGAGTTTCTTGTCACTTCACACCATTGGCCTCGAAGTGCGCAGTGGACTGATCCGTGTGCTGGACGTCGAGGGCACGCCGGTGATGCGGATGTGGAACATCGTTCGGCTGCAGTCGAAAGTCCTTTCCCCTGCCGCAGAGGCATTTCGCTACTTCATCATCGAGCGCGGCGAGGCCCACCTGGTGGCACACGATCAGGGTTTGATCTCTCAGCGGGCTTTGTAGGCGTAGTCCCTTCTCGCGTTCCTCCAACCAGAAAGCACTCACATGGCTTACACCGAAAAGTTTCAACAGCTCGCCGACGCAGCCCGGACTCGCGTCGTCGAAGTGGCCCCTGATCAGGTTGATGCACTCGTGGCGGCCGGCGCCATCGCGCTGGATATCCGCGACAAAGAAGAGCACGACGTCGATCACATCGTGGGTTCGCTGCATGTCAGCAGAGGCAAGCTTGAGATGAACGTCGAAGGCGTGATCCCCAATCTCGACGCGACGATCCTGTGCTACTGCAATGCCTACAACCGTGGCGCGTTGTCGGCCGACACACTGCGCGCAATGGGCTATCGCAACGCAAGATTCATCGCTGGCGGCCTGAAGGCGTATCGCGCGTTGGGGTGAATTGGCGCGCGCCGCCGCGCACGGTGTCCGAACCAGGGGCCTTGCGCCTGGCGACGCTGAGCGCGCCTTTGACGAGGCGCGACAATCTGTCGATGAACGATATCGATTTGCGCAACTTGGCAGGCAACGTGTTGTGGGCGGCATTCGGGCTCGCCGTTGTGTTTGGTGCCCTTGCGCAGCGCACGCGCTTCTGCACCATGGGTGCCATTGCGGATGTCGTCAACATGGGCGACTGGGCACGCGTTCGCATGTGGGCGCTGGCAATCGCCATCGCCACGCTCGGCTTCAACCTCATGGTGGGGCTTGGCTGGATCGAAGCCAGGCAGTCGATCTACGCTGGGACGCGACTTCTGTGGTTGTCGTCTGTCGTGGGTGGCACTTTGTTCGGCTTCGGCATGGTGCTGGCCTCGGGCTGTGGCAGCAAGAACCTGGTGCGGCTGGGCGGCGGCAGCCTGAAGGCGTTGGTCACCGTGCTCGTGCTGGGTGTCGCGGCCTTTGCAACCATGCGGGGAGTTACCGCCGTGTTGCGCGTCAACTCCGTGGAATCGATCTATCTCGAGCTGCCCACGGGCCAGGATTTGCCGTCGCTGTGGTCGGCCAGCATCGGCGTTGCCACGCCGATGCTGGCAGCGGCGATCGGCGCGGCGGTCGCACTGCTGCTGGTGGTCTGGGTGTTGAGCAGGCCGGAGGGTCGATCCCTTGAGGTCTGGCTGGGTGGGGCTGGCATCGGCACCGTGGTTGCCGCAACTTGGTGGGTTTCGGGCCGCCTGGGTTACGTGCCTGAGGATCCGAACACGCTGGAGCCGGCGTTCTTGTCCACCAATTCCCGGCGCATGGAGTCGTTGAGCATGGTGGCGCCCGTTGGCTACACGCTCGACTGGCTGCTGTTCTTCAGCGACAAGGCCAAGGTACTCACGCTGGGCATTGTCAGTGTCATCGGTGTGGCCGTCGGTGCCTTTGCGGCGTCGATCACCGACCGCAGCTTTCGGTGGGAAGGCTTCGGCAATGTCGAGGACCTGGCCAACCACCTCGTCGGCGCGGTGCTCATGGGTGTTGGCGGCGTCGTTGCGATGGGCTGCACCATTGGGCAGGGAGTCAGCGGCGTTTCAACCCTGTCGCTGGGCAGCTTGCTTGCCTTGGCCGCCATCGTAGGCGGTGCTGTGCTGGCGCTGCGCTATCAATCGTGGCGCCTTGACCGCATGATCTAGCCGAGCGTGTCGGCCCAGATGTTGCGCGACCAGGCCAATGCGTAGGTGGATTCGAGCTCAGACCTGGCCGCCGACACGCCGCCCGAACCGGCAATCGTCTTGAACGTCTTCTCTGCAGCGACGTACTCGTGAACGCTGGCGACGTGAATCACTTCGGCAGGGCTCACAAAGCTGTAGCAGGTGTTGGTCAACATCGGCCGAGGATTGATCTCGATGCCTTTCAATTCGGCAACGATCGCCGCGGCAGCCACCTTGGCATGGCTGTTGGCCATGTGGCCCGACTTGGGCATCAGCGGCGCCACCTGGATCGAATCGCCGATGACGTGAATGTCCTTGGCCGCAGTCGATTCGAACGTTTGGTAGTTGACGTGGCACCAGCGCGCATTGGCGTTGGCCAATCCTGATTGCACGGCCAAGGCGCCGGCACGCATGGGCGGCAGCACGTTCAGGACATCGGCCTGTACGTCGTCCTGCACCTCGAACTTGACCGTCATCGTCTTTGCATCCACGCCGATTGCCTTGTGCTGGCTCCGGTACTCCAGCATGCCGCCGTACAGTTCAGCCCAGGCCTTCTTGAACAGCGGGCCCTTCGAGGTCACGTCCTGGTTGGCGTCCAGGATCAGCACCTTTGACTTGGGCTTGTTCTTCTTGAGATAGGCGGCCACCACGCTGGCGCGTTCATACGGGCCGGGAGGGCAGCGGTAGGGCGCCTCGGGAATGGTGATGGCAAAAACACCGCCGTCGCGCATCGCTTCGAGTTGCTTGAACAGCGCCAGCGTCTCTGAGCCGGCTTTCCAGGCCTGGAGGATCTGCCCATCGGTGTTGGCCTGCTTCAGGTCTTGCACGCCGTCGAACATCAATTCGATGCCTGGAGAGAGCACCAGCTTGTCGTAGCGGATCTCAGCACCGCCGGCGAGTTTGACGGTCTTCTTGGTGGCGTCGATGGACGACACCATGTCGTGCACCACCGTCACGCCATGTTTGCTGCGCAGACCGTCGTAAGACGACGTGATGTCGGCCATCTGCCGTACGCCACCGACCACCAGGTTCGACATGGGGCAGGAGACGAAGCTCTTGCTCGGCTCGATCAGCACGACATCCAGCGAGTTGTCGGACAACATCCGGATGTACTTGGCCGCCGTCGCGCCGCCATAGCCACCACCCACCACCACCACTTTGGCGCTCGACGGCGTGCCTCCGATGGTTGCACAGCCACCCAGGGCTGCCACCCCGCCGCCAGCCAAAAGTGCTTGAACCAGTTCACGACGATTCATCATGGGCAGCCTCACTTCTTGGCGGCGAAGTAGGTCGCCAGGGATTCGATCTGTTCAGGGGTGTAGCCCTTGCTGATCTGGTGCATCACGGTCGCCGGGCGCTTACCTTCTCGAAACGCCACCATCTGGGCCACGATGTAGTCCTTGGGCAGACCCGCCAAACGCGCCATGGCTTCACCCTGAACCGCAACGCCTTCCGTGCCGTGACAGTTGGCGCAAGTGGCCGCCAAAGCCCGCATCTGCAGGGTCGGAGCGGTTTGACCCAAAGCCGCAGTACCGATAAACGCGAGCGACAGGACAAGGGCAACGGAACGTGGCCGATGAAGGTGAACGAAGATCATTTTGGGAACTCCATCTGGACATGCCTTGCCGACGCGGCAACCTGGCGCCTCGCGATGAAACTTCGGCGGCGCCACAGGTGCGGCTATGGAATGTCCCTTGGCGCGAGCCCTCCCAAAAGAGTAGCATCAATATTGCTTTATCCGAATGTAGCGAAAACCCGAAGACTGTCAGCCCTATGAAGCAACGCATGGTCAAAGAATCGATGCCGAGGAGGCAGCTGCTCCGTTTCCTGGTGCTAGCTGGCTTGGCCCCTTCGATCGGCGCCGCCAACGCGACGGCCGCAGTGGTTGCCAAGCCTGTGGCCGAGAGTGTGTGGTTCGTACAGGGCGAGGCCGCGTTGGGCTCGGCGGCCAACAGGAACTTCATTTCCAATGCTGGCTTCGTCGTTACTGACGAGGGCGTCGTCGTGATCGATGCGCTGGGGTCGCCCACGCTTGCGAACGAACTGATCGCTGAGATTCGGCGCGTCACGCGCCAGCCGATCCGCTACGTCATCGTCACCCATTTCCACGCTGACCACATCTATGGCCTGCAGGCTTTCAAAGCCGCGGGGGCGACCGTGATCGCGAACGCGCACGGCAAGGAGTACCTCAATTCGGACACCGCGCAGCGCCGGCTCGAGGCAAGCCGCCAAGAGCTTTTCCCGTGGATCGACGAACAGACGCGGCTGGTCGCTGCCGACCGTTGGCTGGAGGCGGAGGAATCAACGCTGCGGGTGGGTTCCTTCGACTTCGTGCTTCGGCATGTGGGCCCAGCACATACGCCCGAAGACCTAGTCGTTTTCGTGCCCCGGCGAGCCGTGCTGTTCGCAGGCGATCTGGTGTTTCGGGGCCGCATCCCCTTCGTCGGCCAGGCTGACAGTCGCCAATGGATTGATTCGCTGGCGCGACTGATCGAATTCAAGCCGAAGATCATGGTGCCGGGCCACGGGCCGTTGTCAGAAGATCCGGTTCCCGACCTGCAACTGACACGGGACTACCTCGTGTACCTGCGCAAGACCATGGCCGAAGCGGCGTTGAATCTTGAACCGTTTGAGGACGCTTATGCCAAGGCCGACTGGTCGCGCTTCGAGCACATGCCGTTGTTTCGTGCCGCCAACCGCATGAACGCGTACAACACCTATTTGCTCCTCGAACAGCAGGGGGCGAAGTGAAGCGACGTGACTTTTCGCTGTTGGGATTCGCGGGCGCCTTGCCGGGCTTCGCTCAGGCCCAGTCAACCGATCCTGGAACGCCCATCGATTGGCCAGTGATTTCCTTGTTGAGTGGCAACAAGCTCGATCCGGCTTCGTGGCGGGGTCAACCCGCTGTCGTCGTGTTTTGGGCAACCTACTGCGCCTACTGCAAGCGGCACAATGCCCACATCGACAAGCTGTACCGCGCCACTCAAGGTCAGGCCTTGCGTGTGTTGGGCGTGGCGCTGGACGCCGACGAGGCTGCTGTGGGCCGCTACATGATGGCCAATGGCTACCGTTTTCCGGTGACGATGGACCATGGCGTGTTGCGCCAGCGTTTGACGCCAAGACGTGTCATCCCCATGACTTGCGTTCTGGACCGGCGGGGTCGTCTGGTTCAGGCTGTACCCGGCGAGATGTCCGAGGACGACGTGCTTGCGTTGGCCCGGCTTACGGCTTGATGTAGGCGTAGCCCTGCTTCTGCAGCTTGGCAATCCTGACCACGCCCGAGGGGGTGAAGTCTGCCTCCTGGATGAACTGCTCCTTCTTCAGGCTGCGATTCTTCAAAGTGATCTCGCAGATTTCGAACGTGACGCCGCGGCCCTTCAGTGCAGAGACAAGCGGTGCGTACTCGGTGCCGTTGGCCGACTTGGCGCCTTCCATCAGCATGTCGACGCCCTCAGCGTGCGTTACCACTGTGATCTTGACCGTGGGATCGGTGTCGATGTGGTTGCGGACATTGCGCAAGCCTTTCAAGCCCTGCGCAGCCGCGTTGTCGATGTGGTAGGTGACCTGGTCCTGCGCCCAGGAGGCGCCGGCAGCCAGAGCGAGAGCGGCAGCAACGAGAAACGACTTGATGTTCATGATGATCTTTCGAAAGTTGATAAGCAGGGTCAGAACTCGAGATCGTCAGCAATGGCCTTCAGCCCCGCAGCCGCGCAGGCCTCGTCGGCATCGCCGCCAGGTGCACCGGACACACCGATGCCGCCCAGCACGCTACCGCCTGCTTCGATCACCAGGCCGCCACCCGCCGCAAGGAAACGGGGCAGGGACCGCAAGCCACTCATGGGCTTGCCAGGCTGCGTTTCGGCAGCCAATGCGGTTGTCGATGTCTTCACGCTGGCTGCAGTCCACGCCTTCTGCGGGGCAACCTCCACGGTGTGTGCGCCTGCCAGCCGGTCGCGCAACAGCACTTGCAGCACGCCCGACCGGTCCACCACGGCCACGGCCACCTGGTAGCCGCCCTTGCTGCAATGCGCCATCGCTGCTTGCGCAGCCGCCAGTGCCGTCTCCGGGGTCAAGAGCTTGACCGTGAAAGTGGCCGATACGCTGTTCGATGACGGGCGCGCTTGTGCATAGCAGCCGGTCGTCGCCAGGGCGCTCGACATCAGCACAACGGCACGGATGACTTTCGAGGGATGGAGTCGTGTCATGTGCATGCGAACCTCAAGCCTTGGCGATGCCAGGATTGCCTTGTGTTCCCACCAGCGCCGGTGTGTTGACGCGCCGCGTCGTCACGCGCCCACCCTGAGACTTGAGCCAGGTCTCAACGTGTTCCCAGACCGGCTTCACGCCGGGCAGGCTCTTGGCCTCTTCGGCCACAGGCGCCCAGCCGGCCACCTTGTATTTCTTGGCCGCGTCGATGGGCTTGCCGTTCAAGCGCATCTCGCCGATGCGGCTGCCCATCTTCTCGCCCGGTGTCATCGTGTAGGCCAGCCCACCCACACGCACCATGTCGCCGCCCTGCTGGTAGTAAGGATCGGGGTTGAACAGGTTGTCGGCCACGTCTTCGAGGATCGTCTTGATGGTCTCGCCCGTCATCTCGGTGAGCGTGGCGTAGGGGTAGGTGATGGCCAATTGGTCCATCAGCAGTTCGCGAGTGATGGTGTCGCCGGGCAGCAGCGTCGTGCCCCAGCGGAAGCCGGGCGAGAAGGCGATTTCGGCGCCTTGTACATCCATCATGGCGTCGCAAATCAGCTGGTCCCAACTGCCGTTGAAGTTGCCGCGGCGGTACAGCAGGCCGTCGGTGACAGCGAGCTTTTCATTGAGCTTGGCTTCGAAGGGCTTGCGAACCTTGGTGATGAGCGCGTCCATCTCAACGTCGGGCCGCAACTGGTTGGCGAAAATCGGCAGCAGGCGGTAGCGGTAGTCCTGCAGCTTGCCGCCCTTGACGTCGAAATCCATCACCCCGAGGAACTTGCTGTTGCTGCCGGCGTTGGTGACCAACGTCACACCGCCCGCATTCTTCACCGGCACCGCCACCGGCACGCCGTCGTGCGTGTGGCCACCGAAGATGGCGTCGATGCCGCGCACGCGGCTGGCCATCTTCAGGTCGACGTCCATGCCGTTGTGCGACAACAGCACGACCAGTTGCGCGCCCTTGCCACGCGCTTCATCGACAACTTTTTGCATGTTGTCGTCCTGGATGCCGAAGGCCCAGTCGGCCACCAGGTAACGTGGGTTGGCGATGGGCGTGTAGGGAAAAGCCTGGCCGATGATGGCCACCGGCACACCGTTGATCTCTCGCAGCGTGTAGGGCTTGAAGACCGGGTCTCCGAAATCGTTGGTCTTGATGTTCTGCGCCAGAAACTCGATGCGGCCCTTGAAGTCCTTCTCGACGATCTCCTTGACCCGCTCCATGCCGTAGGTGAATTCCCAGTGGCCGGTCATCACGTCCACGCCCAGCAACTTGCTGGCATCGACCATGTCCTGCGCATCGGTCCACAGCGAGGTGGCCGACCCTTGCCAGGTGTCGCCGCCATCGAGCAGCAGTGCGCCCGGGCGACTCGCCTTCAGCATTTTCACCAGCGTCGCCAAGTGCGCGAAGCCGCCAACCTTGCCGTAGCGGCGCGAAGCCTTGTCGAAGTCGATATAGGTGTAGGCATGCGCCATGGCGGTGCCGGGGCGCACACCGGCCGCCTTCAGCAGATGTTCACCCACCAGGTGAGGCAACTGGCCTTGCATGCTGCCCAGGCCGAGGTTGACGCTGGGTTCGCGAAAGTAGATGGGTTTGAGCTGCGCATGGCAATCGGTCATGTGCAGCAGCGATACGTTTCCAAAGGCGGGCAGGTCGTACAAGCCCTTCTCGGCTGTGGCCGCGTCGGCATCGGCGTAGCGGCCCAGGGCCATGCCAGCCGCAGAGGCCGAGGCCATCACTTGGAGAAAGTCGCGCTTGGAAAGGCTCATGGTTCATCAATCAACGGTATGCAGTGGAAACAAAGGCCCGCGCGATGGCGGGCCTGGTGCCTGGTGCCCGGTGCAATCGCGCTATTGGTTGACCGGCGATTTTGGGTCGAGCAGCAGCGCCATCAGATGACGCAGCTGCTGCTCGTCCAGCAGCTTGGCGTGGCCGAAGCGCGGCATGTTTGAGCACGCAGCGTAGGCCTTGCTGTTCCACAGCTTGCCCCAGGTGTACTGCACGATGGGCGCAGACGCCGGGTCGGCCACGTCTTTCACACCGCGCAGCTTGCCGTAGTTGTAGAGGCTGGGGCCGATGGTGCCAAAGCTGATCTCCTGCTTGCCAATCTGGTGACAGTTGTAGCACTGGGCGCCATTCGCGCTGGGGGCCGCGCTGTTGTCCGACCAGGTCATGCCACGACCGCTCTGTGCCAACTTTTCGCCCTCGCGCCAGTCGCCGATGTACTGGCCGCCCGTGGGCCAGCGGATGGTGGCCAGGGCTTCGGTTTCGACGCGTTTTGCCACGTCCTCGGCAGGCGGCTTGTCGCTGGAGCAGGCCGCCTGACCGAGATCCTGGTTCAAGCGGTCGACCTTGGCGATGCCCTGGTCACGGAATGATGACTTGATCATCGCCAGCGCCTGGGCATCGAGTTCAGCTGACGTTGGCATGCTCGCGCAGCCCGCGATCAGACCCGTGGCGACGGCTGCAGCCAGAGCGGCGGCGATGAAGGTGATGGGTTTGATTTGGCGTTGCATGGTGTGGAGCCTCGTGGTCTGGATCAGCGCTTGAGGGCAGGGGCGACGGACTCGGCGCCCTTGGCGTTGACACCCATATAGACGCCCAGCGCGATCGTTACTTCGGAGGCGAAGCCGGGGTACGGAAAGCGCTGCTGGCGATAGCAGTCATTGAGCCGCCGCTGCATGCTCCACAGCTCGCCGCTGGACACGCGGTAGGCCGGCCAGGCCGCGAAGCCGATGCCGTCGCCGGGGTTCTTGGTCAGGTCGGGCAGATCTTGCAGGCGGATGCGTTTGCCGGGCTCGCCGTGGCAACTGGCGCATGAGAAGTCCATAGGCCCGCCGCGAAAAAAGAACGCGCGCTTGCCCAGCTCATACGAGCGCTTCTCTTCGACATGGCCTTGCGACAGCGCCATTTTCTGTCCGCGTGATTCGCCTGATATCCATGCGGCAAGTGAAGCCAGCGTGGCTTGTTCGCCTTTGTCAAAGCCTGTATTTGCAATCTCGGCCGCATTGAAGCCCTGCAAGGTTTCCATACAGGTCAGCAGCCGAGACTCCAGGTCTTGCACCCGCTGGGTATCGGGAAACCAGCGCGGCATCTGCACCCAGGCTCCCTTGACCACGCCAGGCCCCAGGCCCAGGTCGCAGCGTTGCAATGTGGCCTTCTTCGTGCCGCGGGCGGTCTTCCACAGGTCCTCGCCCTTCGCTTCAAACAACTCCGCAGGGTTCCCGTCCTCCAGCATCTTGCGGTACTCGGCGATACCGTCGGCGGCCGATTTCTGCTGGGCGGTTGCGCCGACGGATACCGCCAACACCAGGGCCGTGACGAAGATGCTGAATGGCTTCATGTCTCCACTTTCTCTATTAGCCGTGTGTGTTACCACGACGGTGCTGCGAACAGGGCAGGGTGCGCGGATAAAAGGTGGACTCGGGTCTCCCGCCTTCGGATCGGCGTGTCAGGAGACCGTGGCTTCATCGGTGCGCGTTTCACCCTTGCTGTCCTTCCAGGTGACCGCGACCTTGTCGCCAGCTTTCGCACCCTTGACACTGAACTGCAGGAACGGGTTCTTCGACACCGAAGGGCCCCACTCCGCAGTCAGCACAGGCTTGCCGTTGTGCCGAGCACTGACTTCCTGGATGTACCAGGCGGGAATCACCTTGCCGGCGGCGTCCTTGCGCAGGCCGGTCTCCATTTCGTGGTTCATCAGCACGCGGACGGTGGCCTTGTCGCCAGCCACTTGGGCGCGGATGCGCATCGGATCTGCCATTTTGAATCTCCTGGTGTTCGTGAATTCGGGGGTCGCGTTGAGGGTGTTAAACGCTCAGCCGCCGCAGCCGCCTAGGGTGACCTTGACTTCCTTCTGGGCGAACAGCACCTTGCCGTCAGCCATCATCGCCACGCCATAGACGTTTGATGACTGGCCCATCTTTACGCGCGTGGAGATATTCGCGTCGATGGAGTCGGTCACGTCGAACATGGCCGACAGGACGCTGGGGTTTTTCTCGACCAGCACCAGCAACTTTTTGACGCCGGGCAGCGCGGTCGAGACCCCGATCGGCACTACAGCGCCGTTCTCAGCGATGTCCGGCCCGGTGACGGTGACATCCTTGCTTTCGGTCGGCGTGCCACCGCCCAGGCTCTTGATGAGCTCGGCCATGGTCTTGATCTCGAACGCTGGGGCGTTGTAAGCCGCCTGGGCAGCTTGTGGGAGCAGGCCCACAGTCGCCAGCAATGTGGCCACCTTGGCCGAATGGGAAAGCATTTCTCTGCGGTTGAACATCACAATCTCCTTCATGCGTATACGGTAATGAATTTGGGCCGCTTGCTGAAGCGGGCGAACCCGGATGGCAACTGACTACTTCTTGGCTCCAGCGGCCAGCCACTGCGCAATGGCTTTGGCGTCGGCATCTGGCAGGGCTTGTGCGGGCATCGGAATGGCACCCCACACACCTTGCCCCCCCGCCTTTATCTTCGCAGCGAGATAGGTCTCAGCGTCCGCGCGGCCGGCATATTTGGTAGCTATTTCTTTGAAACCTGGCCCGACGATCTTCGCTTCTGCACCGTGGCATACCGTGCAGGTGTGCTTCTGCGCGATGGCCAGTGCCACTGTCGACATGCTGTCCGCTGCCACTTTAGGCGCTACCGCGGGGCCCGCTGCGGCTGCGGCGGCAATCCCAGGGGTTGCGGTAGGGGGTTTGGCCGTGTCTGCGCCTCGTTGCGGGCCGACTACGCGCTGCTGCTCTGCGAGGTTGCCGTGGTTGTTGCGCGCAAAGTCAGGCAAGAACGAAGCTATTTTCGGCTCGGGCGTGCAATTATTCATGCACGCTACAGCCTTGACGTCCGGTTTGCCGCCATTGCCCATGCCCTTGCCAGGCCACATCCCGTGATCGGTGGTTGCCCCGTTGCGGTTGGGCAGGCGCTTTTGCACGTCGGCGATGTTGGCGTCCGACAGCGTGAAGCTGTCAGGGATCACACCCCCCATGTTGAGCAGGTAAGCCGTGACGGCGTAGACCTCTTCATTGGACAGCGACTTCGGCGCGGCCCAGGGCATCGCGCGGTTGATGTAGTCCCAAAGCGTCGAGACCGAGGAGACTTTCATCAGCGTTGTACGGCCTGGATAGCCGTTGTCGTTCAGGCGCGCTACCCGTCCGGTCTCGATGTCATCTTTCGTTGTTCCACCGACCAGAGGCGAGAACACTTCATTGCTTTCCCCGAAGACACCGTGGCAGGAGGCGCACTTGCCCTCCCAAACGTCTTGTCCCTTGGCCACCGTGCCAGAGCCTTTGGGCAGACCCTTGAAGTCGGGCCGCACATCGATGTCCCATGCCTTCACTTCCTTGGGCGTCGCAGGCCGCCCCACACCGACGTACGCGGTCTGGGCCATGGCGATTTGGCTGGCAAGGATTGCTAGAGCGGCTGCTGCAAAGTTCAAGCCTCGGGTGAGGTCGTTACGACAACTGAACATTCTTGACCTCGCCGCTTTCCTGCACGAGCCAGGACTGGATTGCATTGTTGTGGTAGATCGAACGCGTGCCACGCACCGCGCGCAGTTGTTTGTAGTTGGGCTGGACATAGTTCGTGTCGTCCATTGCTCGGCTTTGCACCAGGGCCGGCTTGCCGTCCCAGGCCCAGTCGAGGGAGAAGCGCGTCAGGCACTTGCTCATCACGGGTTCTTGCAGCCGCGCAGACTTCCAGTTTCGGCCACCATCGACAGACACGTCCACGCGCTTGACCTTGCCGCGGCCCGACCATGCCAGGCCGCTGATCTGGTAATAGCCCTTGTCAAGCAGCACCTGGCCTCCCGACGGCGTGGTGATCACGCTCTTGCATTCCTGCGTGCTCGTGTACTGGCGGTGCAGACCACCCGGCTGCAAATCGATGTAGTGAATCGCCTCGTCCTTCGTGCCATAAGGCTTGTCGCCCACCTCAATGCGGCGCAGGTACTTCACCCAACTCACCCCTTGCACACCCGGCACCACGAGTCGCAGCGGGTAGCCGTTCTCGGGGCGCAGCATCTCGCCGTTCTGGCCGTATGCGACGAACACTTCGCCGCTTTCGATCAGTTCCATCGGCACGGTGCGTGTCATGCTTGAGCCGTCGGCGCCTTCAGCCAGCACGTATCGCCCGCGCTTGTAGTCGACGCCCGCCATGTCGAGAAGAATCTTCAGCGGCACGCCTGTGAACTCGCTGCAACTGACCATGCCGTGCGTGTACTGGCAGGTCGGCACCGAAACGTTGCCAAATTCCATGGCAGTGTTGGCGCCGCACTCGATGAAGTGGAAACGGCTCACCGACGGCAGGCGCATGATTTCATCGACACTGAAGACCTGCGGCGTCTTCAGCATCTTCTCGTCAGAACCGTTGACCATCAGCCTGTGCTTGGACGGATCCACATCCCACCAGCCCTGGTGGTGACGCTCGAAATGCAGACCACTGGGGGTGACGATGCCGAACAGGCTTTGCAGCGGCGCGAAAGACACCGAGGCCTGCGTGGTCTGGGTCAGACCGGGGCTGGTCCGCCGCTGCACGTTGGCTTCAAACTTCGAAGGCTTGCCGTAGCCGTCGGTGACGACGGGCTGACCAAGGCCTTTGCTGTGCGGGGGCAGTTCGAGAATGTTCGGATCACCGCCGTCGGCGGCCACTGGATTGGCTTGGGCAAACGCCACCGGCGTTGCCGCGCCTGCCATGGCCGCTGCAAACGCGCCGCGAACGAAGTCGCGCCGACCTGACTTTGCCTCGCGAAAGACGGTGCGCACGCCCTCGGGGTCGATGAAGTTTTCAGGGGCCTTGACGAGGCGTCCGGAACGATGCTCTTGAGAACTCACTGTGGCTCCTGGGGCGTAGAAGTCAGATCAGGCGCGTCGCGCAGCGACTTGCTCTTGCGAAGGTGGGCGCGTGCTCATCACGTGCCATCAGGGTTTGGCACAAGCCGCGGACTTGCTCGTTATCGACGCGGTAAAAGACCTGCGCACCCGTCCTGCGCCGGGCCAGTACGCCGCCCCGGTACAAAGTTCCCAGATGCTGGGATACGTTGGGCTGGGAAATGTTGGGCTGGGACATGTTTGGCCGAGTCGAGGCGAGGCACTCGATCAGTTCGGTCACGTTCTTCTCACCCTTCATCAAAGCGCAGACGATTCGCAAGCGGGTCGGTGCCGACAGCAGGCTGAAGAGGTCAGCTGCGATCTCGTAGACCCGATCATCAAGAGCCGCTGACATTTGCTGGTTTATCGAAATATGCCATTGAATGGATATTAGCGATGCCGAATAGAGGCGCCCATAGTACTTACCCTCGCCGCGTGCGCGGCGGCAGCCGTTATCAGAAGCGTGTGGCCCAGGCTAGGCCGAAAGAGGTCTGACGCATCGAAACCGTCTCTGCGCCACCGGTACCCGGCCCCAGTACCACGTTGAACAGCGAAGACCCGGTAACGGATTTTCGAGGTGAGACCATGAAAGCACCGGTGATCTCGCTGCCTTTGTCGATGTTGGCGGTAAAGCCCAGCGGAAAGTGATCTTGAACGACACCGGGCGTCGGTATGTTGAACGTGACATCGCTCGACACGACCGGATTGCTGCCGTGGTTCCAGCACGCGCGCAGGGTCAACGTATCGCTCCACTTGTATGACAGCCCCAGTGTCAAGACATCAACGTCTTGCCAGCCGAAGCCTGGGTCGCTGTCCGCACCCAGTGGCGCTTGCGCACTGCTGCTGTTGCCGACCGCCGCCACCTTGCTGCAGGCGATGCGCACGAAGTCGGCAGCGACTGTCCAGGCGTTGTTCGGTGTCCAGGCGATGCCGATGCAGCGCCATGCCGAATGCGGTGATCAGGTAAATTTTCATCATTTTGGGGCGCTTCGTTTTGGTCGTTGGCGCCGTCGCCTGAGCCCTTGAGCGGGAGTGTTTGCCACGACCAGAGGTGCATCAACGCTCTACAATCTACTGAAACATAGTATGATGTAGTTGCAAATGCAAACAAGCGCGTTTTCCGGTCCCCCTTTGGCTGCTCCGTCGCAGGGCGTACTTGCGCTCGAATCGGCTGACGTGGTGCTTCCAGCGGACTTTCAGGAGCGCGCGACCGAGGCCGCCAACCTGCTCAAGGCGCTGGCCAACCCCGACCGCCTGCTGCTGCTGTGTCAGTTGGTAGGCGGCGAACGCAGCGTGACCGAACTTGGCGTGCTCGCGCAAATTGAACAACCCTCGCTGTCGCAGCAGTTGGGCGTGCTTCGGGGTGAACGACTCGTCGCGACCCGCCGCGAGGGCAAGAACGTGTTTTATCGCGTCGCCTCACCGGCGGCACTGACGGTGCTTGAGACGCTCTACGGGCTGTTTTGCAAGGATCCCGTTGCAGGGCGCAAACCGTCCGCAACACCTGGCCGCGTCAAGCGGCATCGCAAGGAGATTGCATGAGCATTGATTTTGTTAACTTCACGCCCTGGGCATCGCTTGCCGGCGGGATTGTCATCGGCTTGGCCACGGCCCTCTACCTGCTGGCCAATGGCCGCGTCGCTGGTATTGCGGGCATCGTGGCCAGCCCGCTGCGGGCCTTGATGGCTGGGACGAGTTTGTGGCCTGATGTGAACCGACTGCTGTTCGTTCTCGGCCTGCTGCTCGCGCCTTGGGCTTGGCGCCTGGTTGCGCCGATGCCGCCCGCTGTTGTGGATGTTGGCCCCGTGAGTCTGGTCGTGGCGGGGCTGCTGGTGGGGGTCGGCGTGCGCATGGGCAACGGCTGCACCAGTGGGCATGGCGTCTGCGGCCTGAGTCGCTTCTCGGGCCGCTCGTTGGTCAACGTGCTCGCCTTCATGGGTGCAGGCGTCGTCACCGTGTTCGTGCTTCGGCACATCGTTTGAGCAGCAGCATGAGCAATCTATTCGGGTTTGTCAGTGGACTTGTCTTCGGGATTGGGTTGATCTTGGCCGGCATGACAGAGCCTCTCAAGGTCAAAGGATTTCTCGATCTCGCCGGTGCCTGGGACCCAAGCCTGGGGCTCGTCATGGGTGGCGCCATTGCCCTGGGCGCAGTAGCGTTCGCGCGCGCCCGGCGCCGCGACCGTTCCTGGACCGGCGCGCCTATTGAGATTCCCGCCAACACAACCATCGACCGGCGGCTCGTGATGGGCGGCGTGCTGTTTGGTGTCGGCTGGGGCATCGGTGGCTTCTGCCCTGGCCCGGCCCTGGTGGCATTGGGCAGTGGCGTGGGTTCGGCCGGCATCTTCGTTGCGGCCATGCTGGTGGGTATGGTCTTGCATGACAAGTTGCTGAGTCCGCAATGAGGCTCGTCCAGCGGTTCAACGCGGCTGTGCGAGGCATGGCATGGGCACCGTACCTGATGGCCTTGTCCCTGGCCACTTTGGTGATGACGATGTTGCTACATGCACCGTCTTTCGCGCTGGGGCCGGCTGTTTCGCTGGATCAGGCGCGTGCGGAGTTCGAGAGCGGCCAGGCGCTGCTGGTGGACATCCGCGAGCCTGATGAGCACGCCACCGGTGTCGCCGCCGGTGCAAAGCTGATTCCGATGCGGCAACTCTCGCGTCGGATGGCCGAGTTGCCGCGTGATCGACCTGTCCTCTTGATTTGCAACACCCAAAATCGCTCTCGCGCTACCTACGATGTGCTTCTTGAGCGGGGATACACCAACGTGCGCTATGTCAACGGCGGCATGAGCGAATGGGCGCAGCGCGGCTGGCCAATCATCAAGCCTGGTCGCTAACGAAACTGGCCAATGTATTCACTGGGGCTTGCAGGCTCGGCAGAGCCGATGAGCCGGCCAGCGGCCCCAAAAAGCAAATCCATATCGAGGTACCCATTCTGTAGCGGCAGGTCGGCCACCGACAGGTTCCGCGGCACGTTGGCGGCACTTCCAGCCTGGTTGGCGAAGATGAAGTGAATTCCGTTCTCACGCGCCTGCGCGGCGTCGAGTGCGGGAATCTCGACGCGGCGGAGCGCACACCAAGTGGCCCAGAAGTTGACGTCCGCGGGCTGGTCCGGGCCGGGGTATGAAGCTACCGTCCTTGCAGTAAATCAAGACCGAGAACACAGGCGGTACGCAAATCGGCCTGGCTGGCGCGCCCGCTGCAGCGGCGAATTTGCCTTGCGGCAGCCAGTTCATCAGTCCATACTCGGCAAAGTAAATTACCGTTTGCGCATGAAGCGATTCGCTTGACACAGGGAGGTTTTATTGTGCTCATCTTTCGACAACTGTTCGACGCAACCAGTTCGACCTACACGTACTTGCTGGGTAGCGAGGGCGAGGCTGTTCTTATCGATCCGGTCTTCGAGAACGCACCACGAGACGTTGCGCTGTTGCGTGAACTCGGCCTTCGGCTGGTGGCGACGCTGGATACCCATGTCCACGCTGACCATGTCACGGGCGCATGGCTGATGAAGCAGCGCTGCGGCAGCCGAATCCTGCTGTCCGAGGCAGCAGGCGCGGACAACGTCGATCAGGCGTTACGCCACCGCGACCGCGTGCGGTTCGGTTCCCGAAGTCTCGAAGTCCGGGCCACGCCGGGTCATACGAGCGGTTGCCTGACTTACGTCCTGGACGATCATCGCATGGCGTTCACGGGCGACAGCCTGCTCATTCGCGGCTGCGGGCGCACTGATTTTCAACAGGGCAGTCCGACGATGCTGTACCGCTCGGTGCAAGGTCAGATCCTGTCGCTGCCCGATGACTGCCTGCTGTATCCCGCGCACGACTACCGCGGCATCACCGTCACCAGCGTGACCGAGGAGAAGCGCTTCAACCCGCGACTGGGTGGCGATGTTGACGAGGCTGATTTCGCCGGTTACATGAACCACCTCGGCTTACCGCACCCGAAGCTGATGGACATCGCCGTACCGGCCAACATGCGCTGTGGAGAACCCGAAGACTCTGCGTCACCTCCGAACGATCCCGGTTGGGCGCCACTCACGCTCAGATTCAGCGGCGTTTGGGAGATCGAACCCTTGGACCTGCTCGAACGCGTTGAAGGTGTGCAGATCATCGACGTACGCGAGCCCCGCGAGTTCATCGACGTGCTCGGGCACATCCGCGGTGCCCGCCTGCTGCCCTTGTCCCAACTGATGGATCGCATTGGTGAGATCGACAAGCAAGGTCCGGTTGTCGCCGTCTGTCGCTCGGGTGCCCGTTCAGCGCAAGCGACTGTCCTGCTCAAGAAGGCTGGCTTCCCCAAGGTCGCGAACCTGGCGGGCGGGATGCTGCGTTGGCAGGCCGAATCGCTGCCGGTCGAGGACGAGGTCCGGGTGCTCACAGGCTGAAGACAAAGGTCACCACAAGCGCCAGCGCGACCAAGGCAAGCACAAAGATGCGCCAGACGCCCATGTTTGTCCCACAGCTGTGCGGCATTTACCTCTCGCCATGCGGGTCGCTGGTCTGCAGCAGGGTGAGGTGGCGTTCGGTCAAGGGTGTTCCCGCGAAAGAACAACCCGAAACGCTCGACAACGTAGCCGCAGCCCATCGCGGCTTGAAGATCATCAGCCACACCGGCAGCGTGAGGCCGAGCCCGACCAGCGTGAGCGTCAATGCGCCCTCGGGCGCGGAGGGCGCGTTGAAGCCGCCGTAGAAGAATGCCAGCCCGATCTATCCGCTGGGGGGCGGCACCAGGGCTAGAAGCCAGGGTAGCGCGGTCTAGTGTGTCGGCAGCGCACACACGCCGGCAGGCGAGCGCGCCTGCTGAACGGTGGTGTACAGCAGATACATCGCCGCGAGGACCAACGCGATGCCCCAAGGCACCCGCACAGCGGTTCCCAGGAGCCCCGCCATTGCGCCCACCAGCGCCAGAACGCCAATGCGAATCGCAGCGAGCAGCGCGATCCTCGACGGCAGCCTTTGCGTGCTGGTCCATAACAACGTGCCGCTTCCACAGGAAGGGTTGAGGTTGAACAGGATGCCAGTAAGGAACGCCAGCGGAAATATGGTCCAGGGCGTCACTGCGGCATCGCCAGTTTCTCCGCCGCGGCGCGCTGCGTCGTGGCGAACTCGCTCCTCGAAATGCGCTGATTCGCGTCGCCATCGAATTGCATGAACATGGACCGGTGGCTGGCCAGGAACTCGGCCTTCGAGACTGCCCCGTCCCGGTTGATGTCGAAACTGGCAAACGGCTGCTGGCCACGGAATTCGGCATTCGCGATGCGGCGGTCGTTGTTCTTGTCCAGGGTGTCGAACTCGCGCGCTCTTGAGGGCGCGGCTTCTTCCCAGGTGACGAAGCCATCACGGTTCGCGTCGAGACCCGCGAAACGCTGCTCGAAAGTCGCCTGGCCTGACGCGCTCAACGGCACAACGGGTGCGATGCCGCTGACGGCCGCGACGGGGCGCGCACCCCAGCCCCACTTCGCGAAGATCTTCTGCCCGGCAGGAGATTTGAGGAACTCGACGAAGGCGGTGGCCTGCGGCTCGGTCTTGCCTTTGCGCGTCAGCACCACCCCGGCATCGCGGTAGATGCGAAACGGTTCGTCCAGTTCGACGACCTGCGCCAGGGTGGGGTTGGCCACCTGCCAGATGTTCCAGATCAGCCACGCGTCGATGTCTTTCTGTTGCGTCCACTGCTCCTTGGCCGCGCCGCTGTTGGCGGCCTCGGGAAACACCATGTTCTTGCGAAACGCGCGCACCATCGCGATGTCGCCGGTGCGCCCGGCCACGTCCTCCCACAAGCCGGTCTGCCCGGCGCCGGCAACGGTGAGGACCTTGACGTTCGGGGCGAGTAGGTCACGAAAGCCTCGGATGTTCTTCGGGTTGCCGGGCCGCACCAGGATCGCCGCGGGACGCAGGTACAGCGGATAGGCGTCCTTCAGCTCGAACGCGCCGGGCAAGGCCTTGGCGAAGTCGGTGAACATGTTCTCGGCTCCGCTGAAGATGACGTCGGCGTCCTGCCTGGCCTTGTCGACCCACTGCGGGGTGGGCCCGGCGGCGACGTTCACGGTCACCTTGTGCGTGGCGCCGAACGCCTTGGCGGCCTCGTGCATCGCCGGAGCCGGTCCGCCGGGCCCATAGACGTTGAGCGCCGTCTGGGCGTGAACCGGACCAGCAAGGCCTGACACGGCAAGCGCGAGGATCGCGAATGTCTTGATATGACGCAACATGGCTACTTCCTTTTGAATGGCTTACAGAGAAAAGCTTATGGTTTTCCACCGTACCTGGACAACGGACGAAATCGTTCTACGGCGTAGGACCGCACCGCGCTCTCAGCGCGGCCCGAAGATAGCGGTCAGGGCGGCAGTAACCACCGCAAGCGGTTTCAGCCACGGGCTCGGTACCCATGTGGACCGCATAGGCTGCCGGGGCCGGGGAAGGTGCCCCCCCCCCGCGCTGGCTGCGGCTTGCGCCGTCGAGCTTTTCGCGCAGCCGAGCCGGCAACTGAAGCGTGAAGACACCGAACATGCCGAGCGACAGCACGATGTAGACGCTTGCCTTGAGATCGCAACGGGTCCCACCGAACCGGTATTGATAGCGCCATGTCTTCAAACCTGAAGCGCTGACATTGATGAGAAGTCCACCTCCGTCGCTCAGCTTGTAGGGCTTGACCTTGGCCTTGGCGTTGTTGATCCGGGTGGGGAAAGGGTGTAGTTGGTCGATCTCATGGCGTTTCCTCTCGTCGGTTTCGGTTTCCCGTCAAATGACGGACACCGGAGGTTTTTCCTCCACGTTTTCCGTCAATTCCTCGTCAAGAATGACGGGGTTTCGTGGTTTGCCGCAAGATGAGCCAAAAGAAAAAGCCCTTGATTTCTTCAACAAAATCAAGGGCTTGCTGGGCGTCATGAGACGCTATGGAAGCGAATCACATGTGGTCGATCATGACCTGACCGAAACCGGAGCAGCTGACCTGGGTCGCGCCATCCATCAGGCGGGCGAAGTCGTAGGTGACCTTCTTGGACTCGATCGACTTTTCCATCGAACTGATGATCAGGTCAGCGGCCTGGGTCCAGCCCATGTGGCGCAGCATCATTTCGGCCGACAGGATTTCAGAACCGGGGTTCACGTAGTCCTTGCCGGCGTACTTCGGCGCCGTGCCGTGGGTGGCCTCGAACATCGCGACCGTGTCGCTCAGGTTGGCGCCGGGGGCAATGCCGATGCCGCCGACCTGGGCCGCCAGTGCGTCCGACACGTAGTCGCCGTTCAGGTTCAGGGTGGCAATCACGCTGTATTCGGCCGGGCGCAGCAAAATC
>JBKJKU010000373.1:0-12579 GCA_046597355.1 Aquabacterium sp. | reverse complement strand
AGGTATTGCCGGCACGCGCCAGGCAACTCACCGCACTGGGCCGCGCGATGCGCGATGGCGATGCCAGCCGGGTCGCCAGTGCTGCAAGCAGCGCGGGGTTCATCGGCCCGGAAGACCTGGCCAGCCAAAGCCAGGCCGTGGTGCAGATGCTGCTGGCCGCCGGTGAGCCGCTGCGCCATGTCGGACCGTACGACTTTGGCGAGTCGGACCTGTTTGGCCGCTTGTTCAGCCAAGGGCGCACACAGTTCTTCGGCGGTGGATTTGCGCGGACGCCGCCGCCCGATTTGCTGTTCCTGCAGCGCAAGTTTGTCGGCACGTTTTTGCTGTGCGTGCGCTTGCGGGCCCGGGTCGATCTGGCACTGGCGTTCGCGCCGCACCTCTAGGGCGCCGCTGTTGCACTGCGCCCGGGGCCGGTCGACCGGCGCGGCGCTGCTTGCAGCCGCGTTTGCTCTAGGGCACAGCCTTCCTTTAATTTGTATGATGACCCGATGACCTGCGCAATTCATCCTCCGCATGGCCGGCCAGGCTGAGCCCCTCACCGCCTCCCGGCCGTTGGCGGCTGATCGCCTGTCCGACCGGCTGGCGGCCGACTTGCGCAGCCGCATTGACAGCGGTGCGCTGCAGCCTGGCGACCGCTTGCCGACCGAACTGGCGCTGGCGGCGCAATACGCGGTGTCCCGCACCGTTGTGCGTGAGGCGGTCAGCCGGCTGCGCTCGGGTGGGCTGCTGGTGGCGCGCCAGGGCTCGGGCGTGTTTGTCGCGGCGCTGGATGCGGCGCGGTCGCTGGATTTTGATGCCGGCGTGCTCGCCAACCTGGACGCGGTGCTGGAGGTGGTCGAGGTGCGCCGCGCGCTGGAGGCCGAGGTGGCCGCGCTGGCCGCCACCCGCGCCACACCGGCCCAGCGCGCCGCCATCGTCCAGGCACTGCAGCAGGTGGACGCCTCGGTGGCATCGGGCAGCGCCGCGGTGGAGGAGGACCTGGCCTTCCACCGCGCTATTGCCGATGCCGCCGGCAATCCGCAGTTTCCGCGCCTGCTGCGCCACCTGGCGCAGTACCTGCGCGCGGCCATGACTGTCACCCGCCTCAACGAGTCACTGAGCGCCGACTACCGGGCGGCCGTGCGCCAAGAGCACCGGGCCATCGTCGACGCCATCCTGGCGCGAGACGCCGACGCCGCCCGGGCAGCGGCCGCCGAACACATGCGTCAAGCCACCCGCCGTCTGCAAGACGCCGACGCGCCCATCCGCCAACCCCGCAAAGGATTTACCGCATGACGTCTACAGCCACCACCCTCGGCGTGATCGGCCTTGGCTCGATGGGCCGCGGCGCCGCGCTCAGCGCGTTGCGACGCGGCATCCCCACCTGGGGCTTCGACCTCAACCCCGCAGCCTGCGCCACCGTCGCCGAGGCAGGCGGCTGCATTGCCGGCAGCGTGGACGAGCTGGCGCGCCACTGCGACGCGGTGCAGGTGCTGGTGGTCAACGCGGCGCAGACCGAGCAGGTGCTTTTTGGCAATGGCCACGATGACAGCGGCCTGGCCCGGCACCTCAAGCCCGGCTCGGTCATCATCACCTCGGCCACGGTGGACCCGACATTGCCGCCGCTGTGGGAGACCCGCCTGGCCGCACACGGGCTGTGGCTGATCGACGCGCCGGTCTCTGGCGGCGCCGCCAAGGCCGCCAACGGCGAGATGACGGTGATGGCCTCGGGCCAGCCGGCCGCCTTTGCCGCCGTTGGCGGGCTGCTGGACGCGGTGGCCGGCAAGGTGTATCGGCTGGGCGACCGCGCCGGGCTGGGGTCCACCGTCAAGATGGTCAACCAGCACCTGGCCGGTGTGCACATCGCCGCTGCCTGCGAGGCGATGGCGCTGGGCATCCGGGCCGGCGCCGATCCGGCCCAGCTCTACGAGGTGATCTGCAACGCCGCCGGGTCGAGCTGGATGTTCGCCAACCGGGTGCCGCACATCCTGGCCGGCGACTACACGCCGCTGTCCTCGGTCAACATCTTCGTCAAGGACTTGGGCATCGTGCTGGACGCGGCCCGCAAGCTGGCCGTGCCCTTGCCGCTGGCGGCCGCCGCGCACCAGCTCTACCTGGGCACTGCCGGTGCCGGCCATGGCGCCGAGGACGACAGCGCGGTGATCAAGCTCTACGCGGCAATGACCGGCATCACGCTGCCGGCACCGACCGCCGCGCTCAACACGGCGCCACCTGCTGCCGCCAGTCCGATGACCCCGACGACCCCGGAGGCGCCATGATCCTCGGCATCATCGCGGACGATTTCACCGGTGCCACCGATGTCGCCAGCATGCTGGTGCGGGGCGGGCTGCGCACGGTGCAGCTGATCGGCGTGCCCAGCGGCGACGCCGCGGCCGACCTGGCCCAGGCCGATGCGGTGGTGGTGGCGCTCAAGTCACGCACCACGCCGGTGGCCAATGCCGTGGCCGACTCGCTGGCCGCCCTGCGCTGGCTGCAGGCTGGCGGTGCACGGCAGTTCATCTTCAAGGTCTGCTCGACCTTTGATTCCACCCCCGAAGGCAACATCGGCCCGGTGGCCGAAGCGCTGCTGGCCGCATTGGCGGGGCCGGGCCAGGGCCTGGGCCTGGTCTGCCCGGCCTTTCCGGAAAACGGCCGCACCGTGTTCCGCGGCCACTTGTTCGTCGGCGACGAATTGCTCAGCGACTCCGGCATGCGGCACCACCCGCTCACCCCGATGACCGATGCCAACCTGGTGCGGGTGATGCAGGCGCAATGCAGCGGCCGGGTGGGTCTGTTGCGTCACGACACCGTGGCCCGCGGCGCCGCCGCCGTCACCGCCCGGCTCGACAGCCTGCAGGCCGAGGGCGCGCGCTGGGCCGTGGCCGATGCGGTCGACAACGCCGACCTGCTGCAACTGGCCGCCGGTGCGGCGCAGCTGCCGCTGTGGGTAGCGGGCTCGGGCCTGGCGCTGGGCCTGCCCGCCGTGCTGGCCGAACGCGGCTGGGTGCGGCTGGACAGCCAGGCCGCCCAGCTCGACCGGCTCACCGGCCCGGCAGCCGTGCTGGCCGGCTCCTGCTCGCTGGCCACCCAGGCCCAGGTGGCGCACTGGCTTGCCGCTGGCCGGCCGGCCTGGCGCATCGACCCCACGGCCGCAGCCCGCGGCGAGCCGGTGGCCACGCAGGCGCTGGCCTGGGCCGCACAGCAGACCGACACCCCTTTGGTCTACGCCACCACCGACGCCAGCACGCTGGCGGCCACCCAGGCCACGCTGGGCGTGGCCCAGGCTGGCGCGCTGGTCGAGCAGGTGCTGTCCCAGGTTGCCCAAGGCCTGGTGGCGGCCGGTGCCCAGCGCCTGGTGGTGGCCGGTGGCGAGAGCGCCGGTGCGGTGGTGCAAGCGCTGGACGTGCAGCGGTTGCGCATAGGCGCGGCGATCTGTCCGGGTGTGCCGTGGACGCAGGCAGTGCGGGCTGCGGGCACAGCGCCGCTGCAACTGGCGCTCAAGAGCGGCAATTTTGGCGGGCCGGATTTTTTCAGCCTGGCACTCGCCTTGGCCTGAGACCGCGCCATGCCCACCCACCTGACCACCCACCTGTCCACCACCGCCTTGCGCGACGAGATCTGCCGCGTCGGGCGCTCGCTGTTCGAGCGCGGCTACGTGCACGCCACGGCCGGCAACATCAGCGTGCGCCTGCCGGACGGCGCCGGCTACCTGATCACGCCCACCGACGCCTGCCTGGGCGCACTCGACCCGGCCCGGCTGGCCCATGTGGCCGAGGACGGCACCCCGCTGGGCGGCGACCGGGCCAGCAAGACGCTCACGCTGCACCGCCGGATCTACAGCGCCGCGCCCGAGGCGATGTGCGTGCTGCACAGCCACAGCACCCACTTGGTCGCCCTGACACTGGCCGGCGTGTGGCAGCCCGAAGCGGTGCTGCCGCCCATCACGCCGTACTTCGTGATGAAGGTCGGGCGGGTGCCCTGGCTGCCCTACCACCGGCCGGGCGATCCCGCCGTGGGCGACCAGGTCAGTGCCGCGGTCGCCAGCGCGCGCCAGCGCGGTGCAACATTGCGCGCTGTGCTGCTGGACCGGCTGGGCCCCACTGTCTGGCACGACAGCCCGGCTGCGGCCATGGCCACGCTGGAGGAGCTGGAAGAAACCGCCCGGCTCTGGCTGATGTGCCAGCCCAGGCCGGCAGCGCTGGATACGGCGCAACTGGCCGAACTGCAACAGGTCTTCGGCGCTGTCTGGTGACCAGCGCCACCGCTGCCGCCGCCATCAGCCTGCGCCACCCACGCACCCTCAACCCACCGCACCGAGACCACCATGCCCCGCTTTGCCGCCAACCTGTCGATGATGTACGCCGAGCACAGCTTCCTGGCCCGCTTTGCCGCCGCGGCGGCCGATGGCTTCGACGCTGTGGAGTACCTGTTCCCCTACGCTTTTGACAAAACCGAGCTGGCCCGCCAGCTGCAGGCCAACGGCCTGGTGCAGGCCTTGTTCAATGCACCGCCCGGCGATTTCGACGCGGGCGAGCGGGGCCTGGCCTGCCTGCCGGACCGGGTGGACGAGTTCCGCCGCGGTTTTGTCGACCTGGCCCTGCCCTACGCCCAGGCGCTGGGCTGCCAGCGGGTGCATGTGATGGCCGGACTGGCGCCGGCCGGCGTTGCCACCGAAACCCTGGCGGCCTGCTACGAGGCCAACCTGCGCTGGGCGGCGCAGCAGGCCGAGGCCACGGGCGTGGCGGTGCTGATCGAGCCGATCAACAGCCGGGACATCCCAGGCTACTTTCTGAACCGGCAGGACCAGGCGCACGCCATGGTGCAACGCATTGGCGCGGCCAACCTGCAAGTGCAGATGGACCTGTACCACTGCCAGATCGTCGAAGGCGACCTGGCAATGAAACTGCGCCAGTACCTGCCCGACAGCGCTGCCTGCCAGGCCAGCCGGGTGGGCCACCTGCAGATTGCCGGTGTGCCCGAGCGCCACGAGCCCGATGTCGGCGAGCTCAATTACCCCTACCTGCTCGATCTGATCGACGCCCTGGGCTATGCCGGCTTTGTCGGCTGCGAGTACCGGCCCAGGCTCAACCAGGCGGGCGGCACCTCGGCTGGCCTGGGCTGGCTGCGGGCCTACCGGGCCCGCAGCCGCCCGCAGGACTGACCTCCAGCAGTGCCGATCGCCAGCCCGGTCGATGCTGGGCTGAGCCGGGCTACTCTTCGACCAGGCCGTACAGCCGCTCGGGCGCCATGCGCAACACCATCTTGCTCTCGGGCACGAGCGACTTGATGGCGTAGGTGGGCTCGGCGGTGTTGCGCCTTGTGGTGCGCACCACCGGGATACCTTGCCGGTCGGTGACAGCGGCGGCCACGGGTGTGTGCGCGGTGGCACCGCGCCGGATGACCACCGCCATCTCGCCCGACGCCAGTTGCACAAAGTTGCCCGGCGGGTAGATGCCGTACTCCTTGATGATGGCCGCGGCCAGCGGGCTGCCCTTGGCCTCGGCAAACATCTGGCGGGCGGCGTCCAGCACCGGCAACGCCGGGCGCTCGGTGCGTGGGCTGATCTTGGCCATGAAGACATCGGCCATGCGCAGCACCGACGCCAGCTCGCCGGTGTCGCTGAGGTTGTTGGGGTACCCGCCACCACCTGGCCGTTCGTGGTGCTCCAGCACCGCTTGCAGCCAGTCGGCGTCGGTCACGCCGGCGGCGGCGAGCCGGTCCACCGCAACCTGGGGGTGGGCACGGATCAGTGCGCGCTGGGCGTCGTTGAGCCGGCCGGCGGTGGCAAAGCGGCCCTGCTCCTCGACGATGGCGAGGTTCATGGTCAACGCGGCCTTGACCAGGCTGGCCACCCGCTCAGGCGGCCAGCCTGAGCGGGTGGCGGCGAGCTGGCCCACCATCGCGCAGTGCAGCGCATGCGCCAAGCCGTACAGGCTGAGCCGGTGCGGGTCTTGACGCACCGACAGGTAGATGGCGATGTCCGGGTCACGCTGCACCAGGCCCATCAACTGGCTGGCAAAGGTGCTGCAGCGCTCGACAAAACCCGGCTTGTCCAGGCTGCCCAGCAGCAGATCGAGCCGGGCGGTGGTCTGCTTCCACAAATCAAACAGGGTGGTGCGGCGTTTGCTGGGGTCAGCGCCGGCAGCCTCTTCGTCGGGCTTGGCCTCGTCGTGGTCAACGTAAAGGCCCCGGGTCAGCAGGATCTGGCGTTGGTTCTCGCTGGCCACCACCCGGCCTTTGGCGAGCAACAGCACACCCTGCTCGTCACGCACGCCAAAAGGCAGCGGCTGGCCCACCTGGATGTGGTCGATCATTTGCCGCAGCAGATCAATGGCCAAAGCGCATCCTCCTCGCGGCTGGTGACTTGCCCCGTGGTGGTCCCGAATGGGGCCTCGGCACAGGGCTCTGACTGCACTGTAGCGGGCTCGCGCCGCCCTAGAAAGCCCGAACAGCGCCGCGAATCAGCTCAGCCAGCGGCGCGCGGCGGGCTTGAACCCGCGTGCGTCCGGTGCTGGCCACACCGTCCATCGGCAAGACCGCACGGCCGGCCAGCGGCAGCGCGGGCAGCGCCAACCGCACCAGCTGGTGGGACGGTCGCCGCGGAAGGTGTCAGGTCTGCAGGTGCTCGGCCATCATGCCGCGCAAGGTCTCGGCCAGCGCGCGCCGGTCGGCATGGGCACTGCCCGCAGGCAGCAGCAGGGTCACATGCACCGCCAGCCCCCGCGCAGTGGCCACACGCCACAGGCTTTGCAGCAACGTGGTGTCGCCGACATAGGCCACCGCCGGGCTGAAGCGGTGGGCCGGATCGGAAAAACGCAGCACGGCCGGCTGGATCGGGGTGGCGGTGGCAATCGCTGCTTGCAGCAAGTTGGCGTGGAACGGCAGCAGCTCGGGGCCTTCGCCGGTGGTGCCTTCGGGAAACACCGCCACGGTCTGCCCGGCCTGCAGCGCGTCGGCCATGGCGTGGACCACGCGCAGCGCGTCACGTTTGCGCTCGCGCTCGATGAACAAGGTGCCGGCGCCCCGGATCAACCAGCCCAGCAGCGGCCAGCGCAGCACATCGGCCTTGGACACAAAACGGGCGTGCGGCACCGCCGCATGCAGCGCGGCGATGTCCAGCCACGAGACATGGTTGGCCAGCAGCAGCGTGGCGCCCGGCCGAGCTGTGCCGGTGACGTGCAAGGCCACGCCCATCGCCCGCAGCACACCGGCCGACCACCAGCCGATGCGGGCCTGGCGGCCGGCTTCGTTGAGCGACGGGAAGCGCAGCGCCATCACCGCCATGCCGTGAAGCAAGTGCAGCGACAGCCGCGCCAGGCGCCAGCCGGCCAGCAGCGGCGCGGTCAGGTGCATGGACCGGCGCAAGGACAACTACAAGTGCGTGGGCAGGCGCACCGGCGTGCCCAGGTGAAACACCGCCGCCGCGGGCGCATGCCTGCCATCAGCCCGCCGGCGCCTCGTACGCCACCGTGCCGGCCACCAGGGTGGCGCGCACCCGGCCTGGCAAGGCCATGCCGGTGGACTCGAACGCAAACGGCGTGTGCTTGCCCTGGCTGAGCAGGCCCAGCGGCGTCACGCTCCAAGTCTGGGACGGGTCGAACACGCAGACATCGGCCACCCCGCCCGCCACCAGTTGGCCGGCCGACGACGACAACGAGCCCAGCGCATCGCCCAGCACCCGCACCGGGTCACTGGTGACACGGGCCAGCGTGGCCGGCAGCGCCAGGCCGCTGTCCGACCCCCATTTCAGCGCCAGGCTCAGCAGCAGCTCCAGCCCGGTCGCGCCGGGCTCGGCCTCGCCAAAAGGCAGGTTCTTGGCGTCCGCGTCCACCGGCGTGTGGTCGGACACCAGCGCATCGATCGTGCCGTCGGCCAGTGCGGCGCGCAACGCGGCACGGTCAGCGCCCTGGCGCAGCGGCGGGGTCAGGCGCATCGCGGGGTTGAAGTAGCCGATATCCACATCGGTCAGGTGCAGTGAGTTGATCGACACGTCGGCGGTGATCGGCAAGCCTTCGGCCTTGGCGGCGCGCAGCAAGGCCACGCCGGCCGCGCTGGACAAGCGGCACAGGTGGACACGGGCGCCGGTGGTGCGCACCAGCTCGATGATCGTGAGCAGCGCCACGGTCTCGGCCGCCACCGGCACGCCTGAGAGCCCCAGCCGGGTGGCGACCGCGCCGCTGGCGGCGATGCCCTTGCCCAGCCAGCCGTCCTGCGGCCGCAACCAGACGGTGTAGCCGAAGGTGGCGGCGTACTGCAGGGCCCGCAACAGCACCAGGGTATCAGTGACCGGCACCTCGGCCTGGCTGAAGCCGACACAGCCGGCCTCGGTCAGCTCGGCCATCTCGGTCAGCACCTCGCCCGCCAGACCGCGCGTCAGCGCGCCGAGCGGGAACAGCCGGCACAAGCTCAGCTTGCGGGCGCGGAACTTGAGCATCTCAACCAGGCCAGGCTCGTCCAGCGTGGGGTCGGTGTCGGGTGGGCAGACCAGGCTGGTCACGCCGCCAGCGGCCGCCGCGTTGAGCTCGCTCTCGAGCATGCCCTCATGCTCATGGCCGGGCTCACGCAGCCGGGCGGCCAGGTCCACCAGGCCGGGCGCCACGATGCAGCCGCTGGCGTCGATGACACGGTTGGGCTGAAAGTCAGTTGGCACGCTGCCCAGCGCCAGGATGCGGCCGCCAGCGATCACCAGGTCACCCAGTTCGTCGCGGCCGGAGGCGGGGTCGATCAACCGGCCGTTCTTGATCAGGATCTTCATGCTTCGTTCCCGGCGATGATCGACATCACGGCCATGCGCACCGCGATGCCGAAGGTCACCTGCGGCAGGATCACGCTGTGGCTGCCATCGGCCACTGCCGAGTCGATCTCCACGCCCCGGTTGATCGGGCCGGGGTGCATCACGATGGCATCAGGCTTGGCCAGCCGCAGCTTGTCTTGCGACAGGCCGTAGTGCTTGTAGAACTCACCCGCGCTGGGCAGCATGCCGCCGCTCATGCGCTCGCTTTGCAGGCGCAGCATGATGATGACGTCGGCGTCCTTGATGCCCTCGGCCATGTCGTGGCAGACCCGCACGCCCATGCCCTGCAGGTCGCCCGGCACCAGGGTCTTGGGCCCGACGGCGCGGATGTCGGGCACACCCAGCGTGGTCAGCGCATGGATGTCCGAGCGCGCCACCCGGCTGTGCACGATGTCCCCGACGATGGCGACCGACAGCTGGCGAAAATCTTGCTTGAAATGCCGGATCGTGTACATGTCCAGCAGGCCCTGGGTCGGGTGCGCATGGCGGCCATCGCCGGCGTTGACCACACGCACATGCGGTGCGCAGTGCTGGGCGATCAGGTAGGGCGCACCGCTCTCGCTGTGGCGCACCACAAACATGTCGGCATGCATCGCCGACAGGTTGGCAATCGTGTCGAGCAGGCTCTCGCCCTTGCTGGCGCTGCTCTTGGCGATGTCGAGGTTGATGACATCGGCCGACAGCCGTTTGGCGGCAATCTCGAAGGTGGTGCGGGTGCGGGTGCTGTTTTCGAAAAACAGGTTGAACACGCTCTTGCCCCGCAGCAACGGCACCTTCTTGACCTCACGGTCATTGACCGACAAAAACGTGCCAGCGGTATCCAGGATGTGGGTCACCACATCGCGCGGCAGGCCTTCGATCGACAGCAGGTGGATCAGCTCGCCCTGGCGGTTGAGCTGCGGGTTGCGTTTGTTCAGCATCGCCGCCTCAGCCCTCGACCGAAAAAGTGAAGCGGCCGTTCTCAGTCCGGGCCAACGCCAGCTTTTGCGCCGCCGGCAGCACGATCTTGGCGGCGGCAAAGGCCGGCTGGACCGGCAGCTCGCGACCGCCGCGGTCCACCAGCACGGCCAGTGTGACGCTGGCTGGGCGGCCAAAGTCGAACAGCTCGTTGAGCACGGCGCGGATGGTGCGGCCGGTGAACAGCACGTCATCGAGCAGCAGGATGTGCGCGCCGGCGACCGAAAACGGGATCTTGGTGGCGTCGGTGCCACCGGCCATGCCACGGGCTGAAAAATCGTCGCGGTGCAGGGTGCTGCTGATGACGGCGGGCTTGCCCAGCTGCGGCAGGTCGGCTGCCAGCCGCTCGGCCAGCCACGCGCCGCCCGACCAGATGCCCATCAGCGCCATGCCGGGCCGCCAGAGGGCCTGCACGCCAGCGCGCAACTCGGTGTACAGGGCTTCAGCGTCCAGGGTCAGCGCGCTCATGTCAGGGTCCGCAAGAATTGGTCGAGGATCACGGCCGCCGACGCGGCATCAACATCGGCTGCGCCGTTGGCCCGGGCTTCGGTGGTGCTGTAGCGCTCGTCCACCTCGTGCACTGGCAGCTTGAAACGGCCCTGCAACTGGCGGGCAAAACGCTGGGCCCGCCGGGTATTGTCGTGCGGCGCGCCATCGGGGTGCCAGGGCACACCGACCACCAGCGCGTCAGGCTGCCATTCGGCAATCAGCTTGGCCATGGGCGCAAAGCGGGCCTCACCCGCCGCCGCGACGCTGGTCAGCGGGCTGGCCTGGCGCAGCAGGCTGTTGCCGGTGGCCACGCCGGTGCGTTGGGTGCCAAAGTCGAAGGCCAGGAAGGACCGCACAGGGTCTGCCGGCAGGCTCATGCTTGCCGCACGCGCACCGCGGCACGCAACGCCAATCCGCAGGTGTTTGCCATTGCGCGGGCGGAGTCGCAGGTCCCGCTCATGCGTGTCCCGCCTCAGCGCTCAGCATGCGGGGGTCGAAGCCCAGCAGCGACACCGCGCGGTCGTAGCGCTGCGCCACCGGCGTGTCGAAGATGATCTCGGGCACCGCATCCACCGTCAGCCAGCCGTTGCGGCCCAGTTCGTCTTCCAGCTGGCCGGCAGCCCAGCCGCTGTAACCCAGCGTGACCAGCAGCCGCTTGGGGCCAGTGCCGGCCGACAGCGCCTCCAGCACGTCCTTGCTGGTGGTCATCTCCAGCCCGCCCGGTATGGACAGCGTGCTGCTGTAGGGGCTTTTGTGCTCACCTTGGCGCTCATGCAGCACAAAACCGCGCTCGGTCTGCACAGGCCCGCCATAAAACACCGGCTGATCGGCCAGCGCCGGCGAGTCCAGACTGAGCTCGACCTTCTGGAACAGCGTGCTCAGCTTGATGTCGATCGGCTTGTTGATCACCAGGCCGAGCGCACCGTTTTCGGTGTGTTCACACAAGTAGATCACCGCACCCGAAAAGGAGTCGTCGCCCATGCCCGGCATGGCAATCAGGAACTGGTTGGTCAGGTTCATGCGGTCCGATGCCATGCACTGATTCTAGTGATGGTGGACACTCCTGATGTGCATCCCCACCACCCGACACCCCCACTGCCCGCCGCCCTGGTCTGGTTCCGCCGCGACCTGCGGGCGGACGACCATGCCGCGCTGTTCCACGCCCTGCAGGCCGCGCGCCAGGTTTGGTGTGTGTTTGTCTTTGACAGCTGCATCCTGGACGCCCTGCCCCGCGCTGACCGCCGGGTCGAGTTCATCCAGGGCAGCCTGCTGGACCTGGACGCCCAGCTGCGCAGCCTGGGGCTGGCGCACGGCACGGCAGACACCGGCCTGATCGTGCAGCACGGCGACGCCCGCAGCCTGATTCCGGCCCTGGCGGCGCAACTGGGCGTGCAGGCGGTGTACGCCAACCACGACGACGAGCCCGAGGCACTGGCGCGTGACGCCACCGTGCGCGGCCGACTGGCCGACGCCGGCGTGGTGCTGCACACCAGCAAGGACCATGTGGTGTTCGAGCGCGCCGAGGTGCTGACCGCCACCGGCAGCCCGTACAGCGTGTTCACACCGTATAAAAACGCCTGGCTCAAAAAGCTCGATGCGTCCTGCCTTCAGGCCTACCCGGTGGCGCAGTTTGCACAGGCCCTGGCGACGCTGCCGGCCGGGGCCCGCGGTGGTGTGCCCACACTGGCCGAGATCGGCTTCGAGCCCACCAACCTGCACCTGTTCAAGCTGCCCATCGGCAGCACCGGCGCGCACGCGCTGCTGGACGATTTTCTCGACCGGATCGACGACTACGGCAAGGCGCGCGACTTCCCGGCGGTCAAGGGCCCGAGCTATTTGTCCACCCACCTGCGTTTTGGCACGGTGTCGATCCGGCGCCTGGCGCGCGAGGCCTGGCAACGCATGCAGGGCGGATCACGCGGCGCCGAGGTCTGGCTGTCCGAGCTGATCTGGCGCGATTTCTACCACCAGATCCTGTTCCACCACCCGCGCGTGGTGGGCCACTGCTTCAAGCCGGCCTATGACGCGATCCGCTGGGAGCACGGCAAGCACGCTGATGGGCTGTTTGCCGCCTGGGCCGAGGGCCGTACCGGCTACCCGCTGGTGGACGCCGCCATGCACCAGATCAACCAGACCGGCTACATGCACAACCGCCTGCGCATGGTGGTGGCCAGCTTCCTGGTCAAGGACCTAGGGCTGGACTGGCGCCGCGGCGAGGCCTACTTTGCCACCCACCTGAACGATTTTGATCTGGCTGCCAACAACGGGGGCTGGCAGTGGGCGGCGTCCACCGGCTGCGACGCCCAGCCCTATTTCCGCATCTTCAATCCGGTGGCCCAAAGCGAGCGGTTCGATGCTGC
>JBKJKU010000219.1:0-2884 GCA_046597355.1 Aquabacterium sp. | reverse complement strand
TGCCAGCCCCAGGCGCTGATCAGCCAGCTCTCCACCGGCACCATCAAAAACTGGCCAAACGAGCCCGCGGCCGCGGCCACCCCCATCGCCCAGGACCGCTTGTCGGCTGCCACGTTGCGCCCGATCACGCCATAGATCACCGCGTAGGTGCAGCCCGATTGGGCCATGCCGATCAACACCCCGGCGCTGCCGGTAAAAGCCAGGCCTGACGTGGACAGCGCCATCAGCACCAGACCCAGCGCGTACAGCACGCCGCCGATCACCAGCACCCGGTAGGCGCCGTAGCGATCGGCCAACATGCCGGCAAACGGCCCGGCGATGCCCCAGGACAGGTTTTGCACCGCCAGCGCAAAGGCAAAGGTCTCGCGGGTCCAGCCCCGGTCCATCGTGATCGGCTGCAGCCACAGGCCAAAGCCGTGGCGGATGCCCATCGACAGCGTGACCACCAGGGCGCCGCACAGCAGCACCTGCTTCATCGACAGCTGGGCCGCGGGTGCGCTGGAGGGGGGCGTGCTGCTGACCATCATGGAGCGAGATGCTAGCGGGCAACGCCGATCACGGCTGCCGACCGACTTTGCGGGTTTGCCCATGGCGCGAGCGACGAAAGTAGGGACAGACAAAGCCGGCGACGCCTGCCAAGCTAACGTTTTGTTCAACTTTTACGGAGATGCCCCATGGCCAGGATGCTCAGCCCAAACTTTTGGTATGACGAGTTTGTTGTCAGCGACGCTGCCGTGCGGCTCGGGATCGACAACACGCCGGACGCCGAGGTGCTGAGAAACCTCAAGCACCTGGCCGCGATGCTGGAGCTGGTGCGGACCGCGCTGGGCAATGTGCCGATGCGCATCAACAGCGGCTACCGCTGCGACGCGCTCAACGCCGCCATCAAGGGCGCCAAGAACAGCCAGCACAAGACGGGTCTGGCGGTCGATTTCACCGCACAGGCGTTTGGCACCGTGCTGCAGACAGCCAAGGCGGTGGCGGCTTGCGGCATTGCCTACGACCAGGTGATCTACGAGTACGGCACCTGGGTGCACCTCGGCGTCAGCGCGCCGGGCGCCATCCCCAAGGGTGAATTGCTGTCGATCGGCAACGCCCGCATCTACCATCCGGGGCTCAAGAACGTCGATTGAAGGCTTGACCTGGCAGCCCGCGGCCGCCGTCGTGGTGCCAGCCCTCCCTAGAATCCTCGGGATGGCTATCCCCCCCCAAAAATCTGCCTCGACCTACGGCGAAGCCTCGATCCGCGTGCTCAAGGGTTTGGAGCCCGTCAAGCAGCGGCCGGGCATGTACACCCGCACCGACAACCCGCTGCACACCGTGCAGGAGGTGATCGACAACGCCGCCGACGAGGCCTTGGCCGGCTTTGGCAAGCGCATTGCCGTCACGCTGCACACCGACGGCTCGGTCAGCGTGGACGACGACGGCCGCGGCATCCCGTTTGGCCTGCACCCCGAGGAGCAGGTGCCAGTGGTCGAGATCGTCTTCACCCGGCTGCATGCCGGCGGCAAGTTCGACAAGGGTGCGGGCAATGCCTACAGCTTTTCGGGCGGGCTGCATGGCGTGGGCGTCAGCGTGACCAACGCGCTGGCGCGTCGCCTGCAGGTGACCGTCTGGCGCGAGGGTCAGATGGCCACACTGGCTTTTTCAGGCGGCGACGTGATCGAGCCGCTGGTGCTGCGCAAGCTGGGCGCGGCAGAACGGGGTGCGGCGTCCGAGGGGATCCGCGACCGGAAAACCGGCACCAGCGTGCGGGTCTGGCCCGATGCCAAATACTTCGATGCCGTTGACCTGCCACGCGCCGAGCTGACCCATTTGCTGCGCAGCAAAGCGGTGCTGATGCCGGGCGTGACGGTGAGCCTGACGGTTGAGAAAGCCGGCGACAAACCAGCCGAGGTCCAGACCTGGGCCTACCAGGGCGGCCTGCGCGATTACCTGGGCCAGGGCCTGGCGGCGGACCCGGTCATCCCGATGTTCGAGGGGGCCGGCTATGCCACTGCCAGCGAGAGCGAAAACTTTGCCGAAGGCGAGGGCGTAGCCTGGGTGCTGGCCTTCACCGAGGACGGCGGGGTGCTGCGGGAGAGCTATGTCAACCTGATCCCGACAGTGGCCGGCGGCACCCACGAGAGCGGCCTGAAGGACGGCCTGTTCGGCGCCGTCAAGAGTTTCATCGAACTGCACGCGCTGTTGCCCAAGGGCGTCAAGCTGATGCCCGAGGATGTGTTTTCACGCGCCAGCTTTGTGTTGTCGGCCAAGGTGCTGGACCCGCAGTTCCAGGGCCAGATCAAGGAGCGGCTGAACAGCCGCGACGCGCTGCGCCTGGTCAGCCAGTTCACCCGGCCGCCTTTGGAGCTGTGGCTGAACCAGCATGTCGAGCACGGTAAACGCCTGGCCGAGCTGGTGATCCGCCAGGCCCAGACCCGCCAGCGCGCCAGCCTGAAGGTCGAAAAACGCAAGGGCTCGGGCGTGGCGGTGCTGCCTGGCAAGCTGACCGATTGCGAAAGCCGCGACCTGCAACTCAACGAGGTGTTTCTGGTCGAGGGCGACTCAGCCGGCGGCTCGGCCAAGATGGGCCGCGACAAGGAGACGCAGGCCGTGCTGCCGCTGCGCGGCAAGGTGCTCAACGCCTGGGAGGTCGAGCGCGACAGGCTGTTTGCCAACAACGAGATCCACGACATCTCGGTGGCGATCGGCATCGACCCGCACGGGCCGGGCGATTCGCCCGATTTCTCAGGCCTGCGTTACGGCAAAGTCTGCATCCTGTCGGCCGCCGACGTCGACGGCTCGCACACCCAGGTGCTGCTGCTGACGCTGTTCTTCCCCCATTTCCCGAAGCTGATCGACGCCGGCCACCTGTATGTGGCGCGGCCGCCGCTGTTTCGGG
>JBKJKU010000213.1:0-5164 GCA_046597355.1 Aquabacterium sp. | reverse complement strand
GATACTCGAGCACCGTCTGCTGCGCGCGGTTGGCCGCGGCCAGGAAGGCGCCGCGCCGAAAGTAGTAGCGCGCCACGTGCACCTCGTACTCGGCCAGTGCATTGACGATGTAGTCCATCCGGGCCCGGCCGTCAGCGGCGTACTTCGAGTCGGGGTACTGCTCGATCAACTGGGCAAAGGCCTGGAATGAATCCCGGGACGCCTGCTGGTCCCGCTCAGACAGGTTCTGGCGCGAGAAGCTGCTCAGGAAGCCCATGTTGTCGTTGAAGTTGACCAGGCCCTTCAGGTAGAGCGCGTAGTCCATGCCCGGGCTGGACGGGTGCAGCTTGATGAACCTGTCCAGCGTGGCGATGGCCTGCACCCGCTCGCCGGTGCGCCACTGTGCGTAGGCCAGGTCCAGCGTGGCCTGCTGCGCCAGCAAGGTGCCGGCAGCGCGGCCCTCGACCTTTTCCAGCGCCTTGATGGCCTGCTCGTAACTGCCGGCATTCAGGTCGTCCTTGGCCTGTGCATACAATTTCTCAGGGGCGTTGCGCAATTCATCGTCGCGCGAGGTGCTGCCACAGCCGGTCAGCGCCGCCAGCAAGACCAACCCGACGGGTGCGGTTTGCAGCCAACGCTGTCGGCGGTCGCTGCGCCCGGCCTGCGGCAAATTGGCGGACCGGGCGGTGGTGCCCGGTGTTGCCAGCGGGCGGATTTCCTTGAACAAACTCATCGGTGTCGGCGACCGCAGTGCGGCCGGCGTCCTTCCAGGCAGGTAAGCGAACCCCACGATTCTAATGGTCCCATCTCCCGAGTCCCTGATCGCCGACGAGCCCGACGCCCCCGAAGAAGCCGAGGTCGAGGTCCGCGAGGTCGCCGTGCACAGGCTGCAACACGGCCTGCGCCTGGACAAGGTGCTGGTGACGATGGCGCCTGAGTTTTCCCGCAGTTGGCTGCAGCAACTGATAGAGCGCGGCCATGTGCAAGTTGATGGTGTGGCGCAGGACACGGCGTCGCGCAAGCTCAAGAGTGGGCAACGCATCCGGCTGGCACTGGTGCCCACCGCCGAGAGCCTGGCTTTTCGCCCGGAGACCATGGCCTTGTCCATCCTCTACGAGGACGCCCACCTGATGGTGGTCAACAAACCCGCCGGGCTGGTGGTGCATCCTGCCGCCGGGCATTGGTCGGGCACGCTGCTCAATGGCCTGCTGGCCCACCATGCCGCCGCGGCCACGCTGCCGCGGGCCGGCATCGTGCACCGGCTCGACAAGGACACCACCGGCCTGATGGTCGTGGCCAAGACGCAGCAGGCCATGACCGCGCTGGTGCGGCAAATCGCTGCGCGTGATGTGCGCCGCATCTACCTGGCGCTGGCGCACGGCCGGGTTGAGTGGTCCGATGCCTCGATCGATGGGCCGATCGGTCGCGACCCGGGCCATCGGCTGCGCATGGCCGTGGTGGCCACGGGCAAACCGGCCCGCACCGATGTCGTTCGGCTCGGGGGGCGTGATGGCGTGACGGCACTGCGCTGCCGCCTGCACACCGGCCGCACCCACCAGATCCGGGTGCACCTGTCCTGGCGCGGCCACGCGTTGGTGGGCGATGTGTTGTATGGCGGCAAGCCGGCACTGGGCCTGACGCGCCAAGCCCTGCACGCTGCCGAACTGGCTTTTGTTCACCCTGCGGACGGCCGCGAGCTGGCTTTTACCGCGCCCCTGCCGGCGGATCTGGCCGCCGCCTGGGCTTTGACGCTGCCTGCCTGACGCTGGGGCAGGCCCGCCCCGGCGCCGCTCCCACCGTACAACCTGCCTGCCTTTCACTGCCCATATTGCGGTGCCGCAAAGTCGGGCTACAATGTGGGCATTAGCGAGTGGCCTTTGGCGGGAGAATGATAATTCTCAGCCTCACGGCGCCGCCAGACAGGCTGGCCCCCACGGGCGGCCGAACCGCCCAGGCGCGCAGCGACATGCGGCCGGATAACCAAGAGTGCAGTGGCCAGCCGCTTGCCTCTACAACCATACAAAACATGCTGCCGGTGGGCCACCCACCTCCAGTCGGTTGCAAGACCCGAGTCATCCAGCGATAGGCGATGCACCAGTGCCGTTGACCCTCAACGGCCGCAGTGAACAGGGGTTCATGAACACACAAGAGGCCAAACGCGTCCTCGAGACCGCGCTGATCTGCGCGCAGCAACCTTTGTCGCTGCGCGAGATGCGCAGCCTTTTTGACGAACAGGTCGGTCAGGACACTTTGCGCACGGTGCTCGATGAGTTGGTGCGCGATTGGCAGGGGCGTGGCGTTGAACTCGTGGCACTGGCCTCGGGTTGGCGCTTCCAGAGCCGGCCCGACATGCGGCAGTTCCTCGATCGGCTGTACCCCGAGAAACCACCGCGCTACTCCCGCGCCACGATGGAGACCTTGGCCATCATCGCCTACCGGCAACCCGTGACGCGGGGCAACATCGAGGACATCCGCGGGGTCACCGTCAGCGGGCCGATCGTCAAACAGCTTGAAGAGCGCGGCTGGATCGAAGCCATTGGCTACCGCGAGGCGCCAGGTCGTCCGGCGCTGTACGCGACCACGCGCCAGTTTCTGGACGATCTGGGTTTGGCCAGCCTGGACCAATTGCCGGTGCAAGACGCCCCGCCGGCTGTGGCTGTCTTCGACCCCGGCTCCGCCGGCCAGCCGTCGCTGCTCGGCGACGAACTGGGTGTTCAGGCCCTGCTGGCGCTGCAAACGGATGTGGCGCATCCGGCCTCTGACGACCCGGACCTGGATGAGATGTTCGCCCCGGCTTCACTTTCCGACCCGACAACCCCGATGGTTGCCAGTGCACCTTCTCCGGCCGTGACGCCGGAGCCCCAAGATTCCCCCCCCGCAGCACACGCATGAACACGCACGATCAAGATTCCACCCCGTCAGACCTGCCCGGCGACGTTTCGCCGGACGCTCCAGCGCCCAAGGTTCGCCGCAAGCGCAGCCCGGCAACGCCGGTGGTGGAGGTTGCAACCCAGCCTGCGGCGCCGTTCGAGGCACCCACCTCTGACGATGTGTTCAAGCCCAAGCGAACCCGTCGCAAGGTGTCTGACTTGGCCCCGGCGGACGAACTCGGGTCGTCGGTCGAGGCGCCGGTCGCTGCCGCTGCGCCAGCGCCCGTGGCGGCGCCTGCGCCGGTGGCGCCGCCGACAGCTGACGCCGAGCCCCCGGCCAAGGTGAGCAAGCCGCGCAAGCGCGCCGTCGCCGCTGCGGTGCCTGCCGACGCCGAGGTGCCTGCTGCTGCCGTGCAGGCGCTGGAACAGGTTGAAACCCGAGCCGTCGCTGCAACGCCCGCCCCTCAGGTCAATGCTGTCGCACCTGCGGCAGCCGCAGCAGCGGCTGCGACCTTGACCCCGACGTTGGCCGAACCCGCCCTGGTTGCCGATCGGGACACCGCCGCCGCCGACGGCGATGGCGACGGTCCGCGTCGCCGCAACCGCAACCGTCGCCGGGGCCGCCGCAGCGGCGCCGACCGCGCCCTGCGTGAGGACGGCATGCCTGCAGCCGACGCTGGGCAGATGACCGTCACTGCGACTGCGGGCGACGACGACGATGACGAGGGCGAGGGCGAGGGCGATGCAGCGGTGGTTGACCGCGGCGACAGCGTGCCGCGCGCGGCACCGATCGACGCCGCAGAGACCTTCGCGGCCGTGTTGTCGGGCGACTACGACGCCGATCCGGTTGGCGCCGATGCGCCTGCGTCCGGTGAGCCCGAACGCCGTGTGCTGGCCGCTGAGCCCGACGCGCCCAAGCTGCACAAGGTGCTGGCCCAGGCCGGCATCGGTTCACGCCGCGACATGGAAGAGCTGATCGCCGAAGGCCAGGTGATGGTCAATGGCCAACCTGCCCACACCGGCCAGCGCATCTCCTTTGGTGACAAGATCAGCGTGGCAGGCAAGGTCATCAAGGTGCGCATTGCTCCGCCGCCGCCGCGGGTGATTGCCTACCACAAGCCCGTCGGCGAGGTCGTCACCCACGACGACCCGCAGAACCGGCCCACGGTGTTCCGCCGCTTGCCGCGGCTGCAGCACGGCAAGTGGCAATCGGTGGGGCGACTGGACATCAACACCGAAGGCCTGCTGCTGTTCACCAACTCAGGCGAACTGGCCAACCAGCTGATGCACCCGCGTTTTGGCGTCGAGCGTGAGTACGCGGTCCGGGTGCTGGGCACGCTGGAGTCCGACGCCAAAAAGCGCCTGATCGACGGCGTTGACATCGACGGCCAGCGCGCCAGCTTCAAGTCCATCGAAGACGGTGGCGGCGAGGGTGTCAACCGCTGGTACCGGGTGGTCATCACCGAAGGCCGCAACCGCGAGGTGCGCAAGTTGTTTGACAAGGTCGGCCTGGGCGTCAGCCGGCTGATCCGCATCCGCTACGGCAGCGTCGTGCTGCCGCGTGGCTTGCGGCGCGGCCTGTTTGTCGACCTCAACGAGTCCGAGGTGCGCGAGGTGCGCCGCCTGGCGACCACCGACCGGCCAGCCCAGGGCATGGCCCCGACACCACGCCCGCCGCGCCAGGACGGTCCCGGTGCTGGGCCGGCCGCTGCGCCACGCGATGGCCAGGGCGCTGGCCGCGGCAACAACACCAACAACAACCGGCGCAACGGTCCGCCACCACAGCGTGCCGACCGCGACCGTCCGGACAGGCCGGACCGTCCCAACCGCCCGGATCGACCGGAACGGCAGGCCGATGGCCGCGCCGACCGGCCGGCCGCACGGGGCAGCGAGCGGCGTGACCGCAACCCGGACCGGCAAGCCGACCGGCCGATCGACCGCCTGACGGACCGGCCGGTGGAGCACGACGACGATCGGGACACCGAGAACTTTGCGGCGATCCCCAACCCGCTGATGCAGACATTTGACAAGCGCGCGATCCGGGAGGCCCGCCAGCCCAAGCGCGAGATTGCCGAAGACGGCCCGATCCCGAATCCGCTGGAACAAACCTACGACAAGCGCTTCGTGCAAAAGCCGCGTGGTTTTGGCGTGGGCGGCGGCGGTGCCGGTGGCCGCAAGGGGGGTGGTGGTGGTGGTGGTGGCGCTGGTGGCCAGCCTGATCCGATGAAAACCTCGCTCGGGTACATCGGCGCCGATGCGTTTGTGCGCAAGTTCCAAGGCAACGGCGGTGGTGGCGGTGGCGGTGGCGGTGGCGG
>JBKJKU010000173.1:0-8663 GCA_046597355.1 Aquabacterium sp. | reverse complement strand
CGTGCCACCCGTCTGCTGCACGCCAGCCAAGGTTTGGCCGCGGCTTCCGAGATTGAAACTGCCCCCGCTAACCACCAGCGTGCCGGCCGCTGCCAGGCGGTCGGCCGCCGAGGCCAGCGCCAGCGTGCCATCGGCCACGGTCGTCGTACCGGTGTAGGTATTGGCGCCGGTCAACGTGACCAGCCCGGCGCTGCTCTTGTTCAAACCGGCGCTGCCGGCCAGCACGGCGCTGGCCGTGCCGCCCTGCATGTCGAAGGCGCTCAGGCTGGTCAGTGTGCCGTTGGCAATCAGGCCTGCGGTCTGCCGCACGCCGGCCACGCTGTCGCCAAACCCACCCAGGTCGAACGTGCCACCGCTGACCACCAGCGTGCTGGTGTCGGCCAGCCGGTTCGAAGCCCCAAGCGTGAGTGTGCCCGCGCTGACCGTCGTCGCGCCGGTGTAGCTGTTGGCCCCCGCCAACGTCCAGTTGCCGCTGCCCGCCTTGGTCAACGCCGTCGCGGCGGGGCCGCCGCCATCGACCACCGCCCCGCCCAGTTCAGCCGTGCCCGCGGTCGAACCCTGCAAGGTCAGCGTCTTGCTGCCTGCGCCGGTGGCCGTCAGCGCGCTGCTGAATTTCAGCAAACCGGTGCCCGATTGATCCAGCGTGCCACCTCCGGTCGTACCGGCCAGATTGATCACCCGGTCCGTCGTCTGACCGCCGCCGGTGTACAGCAGCGTGCCTGCCGTTGTACCGCCGCCCAGGTCAATCGTGCCGGCTGCCACCGACGTCGGCGCACCCAGGTTGCTGCTTGCGGCACCCGCAATGACGGTGTTGAGCGTTGCCACGCTCAACGCGCCATTCTGGATGCGGGTCTGGCCGGTGTAGGTGTTGGCGCCTGACAGCGTCAAGGTGCCCGAGCCGTTGACCGTCAACCCGCCCGCCCCGCTCAGCACACTGGCAACCGCGCTGTTGCCGCTCAATGCCAACGTGGTGGTCGCCGTGAGTTCGGCATTGCCCGTCAGGGTCAAACTGCCACCGGTGATTTGCGCGCCCAACTGGTGGGTATCGGTTCCCGTGCCGTTGTTGGTGATGACAACGGCTGCTGTCCCGGCATTCAAGCCGGCATTGAGCACCACCTTGCCCGTGGTGCTGATCCCCGACTTGATCGAATCGTTGGCCGACAGCGTGATGGCTCCGTTGTTGGTGCCAATGGCCGCCGCCACCGTGATGTTTTGCCCTGCCTGGGCGGTGAAGCTCTTGCCCACCGCCGTCAAGGTGACCGCATTGCTGATCGTGATGTCGTTTTTTGCCTGCAGCACGATGTCGGCATTTGCCGCCACCAGCGTGGCTGGGGCAATCGTCTGGGTCGTGTTCGGATTGGCGTTGACGGTGCTGACGTCGGCGATAGCCGCTAAGCCACCCGTGGCAACCGTGATGTTTTCAGGGTCCAGCAGCCACAGGCCGGCAGACGATCCAGCCGACGCTCCAGCGTCCACCCGACCGCTTCGAACCGCCAAGTTCGTCTTGCCGGAGGTCTCGACCCGTCCTCCGTTGCCGCCCAGCAAGCCGCCGCGCGCCAAGATACTGCCGTCGAACACCGTGAGGCCATCGGCCCAGACCACCACCTTGCCGCCATCGCCCAGCCGCACCGCGCTGGCGTTCAGCGTCGCACCCGACGACACCCAGCTCACCAGCGCGTTGCGCTCCGGCCCCTGCCCTTGCCAGTTGCCGCCAACCAGCACGCTGCCGCCGCCCGCATCGCCGGACGCGTCCAGCCGCGCGCTGCTGTCCAGCCAGACCCGTGAGCCCAGCACCTTGATCTCGCCGCCGTGTTCGCCGGTCGCGCCACCACTGGCGTCGACAGTTCCGGCCACCCGGGTCACGCCATCGCTACCCCCATCGATAACGATCCGCCCCTCGCGCCGCCCGATCGAGCGTGCTTGCACCACACCTTCCAGGTTGAGCACGGTGTCGGCCATGCCGGCACGCGCTGCAGCGCTCAATTCGATGCTGCCGCCGTTGGACTGCAGGGTGCCGAGTTGGTTGAGCCGCGCTACCAGACTGCCGTCGTTGCGGGCATTGAAGAAGATCAGGCCATCGCCGTCCAGATCCAGTTGAACCTCGGTGGCAGCGGCCAGGCCAATCCGGCGCGCAATGATGCGACCGCTCTGCGTCAGTTGCGGCGCCACCAGCGCAACCGTCCCACCCGGCGCGTTGATTTGACCCTCGCTGCGGATCTCGCCCTCAGTACCGCCGGCACTGCCACCCAGGCGGCTCAGCAGCAGACGACCCGAAACCAGATCCTCATTGCTGATGGACAACGTACTGGCCACCAAGCTGCCAACGTCCACCCTGGAATTGACGCCAAACACGATGCCGCGCGGATTGATCAGCCAGACCGTGCCGTTGGATTGCAGGTTGCCCAGAATCTGCGACGGGTCGTTGCCCACCACCCGGTTGAGCAAAACAGAACTGCGGCTGGGTTGGCTGATCACCACCCGCTCATTGCTGCCGATCGAGAACGTTGTCCAGTCGATGCCCGCGCGCTGGCTGCCTTGCTGGATGCCCAACTGGAGCGGGTCGATCTGCTTGACGGCGACCTGGCCGAAGGTGGGCAGCGCGCCTTGCGGCAGACCAAAACTGGCGGGGGCAGCACCCAACAGGCAGGCCGCCACACTGACCGGATGCAACAGAAAACGCCCGAACGGCAGGCGCTTGAAGGCTGGCCGCAAGGGCAACGATGTCGGCATGGAACTTCCCCCGTCTGTACCCAACCGGTACAGAGCAAATTCAATTGAAAAACTTGGTCGCCAGCAAGTACAGGCGAGGGCTGCGCACCAAGGGGTCGCTGCGCGGGACGCCCGAGATCGGCGTCGCCAGGCTGGCCCGAAGCGCGTACTCGCCGGGACGAACCCATGACAGTGCCAGTCCGGCACCGCTGAACAAATCGGAATTTGCCAAGGTGCCCACGGTTGTCGACGAGGATTTGCGACGGTATCGCACATAACCGGCATCAAGAAACACACTCATCACCAACTCGCTGGAGATGCGGCCAAACCACGATTCGGGCGGCAGCAGTCGGGCCTCCAGCGACAGCACGATGCCTTCGTCGCCGGTGCCTTCACCGGGCGCAAAGGCACGCACGCCCTCCGGCCCACCAATCCGGAATTGCTCGGTGGTATCCAGGTTTGCAAAAGCAAACTGGCCCCGCATCGACGCGTAGGCCAGCACCTTGCCGGTGCGGGCGTCCTGCAAGTTCGGCAAGACAAACAAGAGATCCTGCAAGCGCGAGAAACCGAAGGTGAGCTTGGTAAAGCTCGGCGCGTCCTCAAGCCCACCGGGGCGGCCAGCGGGGTAGTTCACGCGTCCGCTGATCAGGTTGGCATCGTAGGTACTTACACCCCCACCCAAGGCCGCATCGCGAAAGTCCCCGGTCGCACCCAGGCCCACCGTGTCCACGTTTTTTCTGCTGCTGCTGTCGGCAGCGCCTTGTCGGTCTTCGTAGGTCTTGTGCTCGACCGACAACACCGAAAAAAGGTTCAAGTTGCGCGCCCGAATTACCGGGTAAAGACCGTAGCCAGTGAAGGTCACCGCCGTGCCGTTCAGGTCCAGCGGAAACAACGCTTTGTCGAGCTGGTACTTCACGGCCGACAACGATGTGCCGACTTTGATGCCGTCGCTGCCGACCGGCGACGAATACCCCAGCAACCCAAAAGTCAGCCCTTGGGTGGCGGAGCTCAACAGGTTGGCCGTCAAGACGTCGCCACCGCCAAAAGGACTGTTCATCTGAACCAGGCCGCCCAGCCGGAAGATGCCCATGTAGCGTGATCCATTCACGTCAGCTTCGGCCTTGCCCGACCAAATACTCTCGGCTTCGGGCGTGACCACGATATTGGCCGTGCCCGGCTTGCTGCCGGGCTGAATGTCAAACCGCGCCCTCATCCCGCTGAGGTCGTTGACCAGAAAAACCACCCGCTCGACATCGCGCACCAGCAGGATGCTGCCTTCTTTCAGGTGGTCGAGAAAACCCTGAACCACCTCTCGCCGAACCGGCAATACCTTGCCGGTCGGCCACCGCAAAACAACCTTGTCGAGCCGGCCCTCAAGCACTGCGAGCTGTACTGCGCCATCCTTGAAAGCTTGTTCCGGTACGTAGGCGTAGCCCAAGTAGTAGCCCAGCTCGCTTTGAAGGAACCGGGTCACTTCGGCCTTGGCGTTGTTCAGGTCCTCGAAGCTGCGGTCCTTGCCGACATAGTTTCTCGTCAGGTCAGCCAATCTGGCCCGCAAGGCCTCCGGCGCACTGTCGTCCAGGACATACCGAACGATGTCGATACGCAGGTCATCGTCGGGCTTGCCCAACTCACGCGGCAACTTCTTGGGCACGGCCGGCAAGTCCACCGTGCTGGGCGGAATCACTTGCAGTGGCGCCAGGTCAGCACTCGACGGCACGACAGCTGGCGTGCGTGGCGGCGCCGCGGCATTTGACGTCTGCGCCATCGATGGCGTGCACCACGCCAGACACAGCATCAAACCGATGACCTGCGCTTTCGCGTTCCAATTCGCGTGCCCCATCCCGACCTCGCTCCAGTGAGATTTTGTCCGACCATGTTATAGGACAGAGTCCGTGACTCACCCGGTGAATCCCAGTATGAAAGTGATCATCAGCAGGGGGGTTTTCAGATCAGCACAAGCCTGAGACACTCTCGCCACTTTTATCGGAATGCTCCGACCAATCAGTGTCACGGACGGCTTCGACGGTTCAAGCCAAAACCAAGCCAGGCCTCATGATCGAACTTGATTCCGAAGAACGCAAAGTCGCCGAATGGCTGACGCCGCTTGGCGACGAATCCGCACCTTGCGGCCCTGATCTCGAATACGACAACGATTTCCTCGCCGTTTCGCAAGCCGCTACGGGCAAACCCGAATCCCAGTTCGGCCCCGCCGAAGCGCCAGACTGGCGCGCCGTGGTCGATGGTGCCGAAGCACTGCTCGATCGCTCCCGCGACCTGCGCTTAGCACTGCTGTGGACGCGCGGCAAGCTGCACCTGGCGGGTTACGGCGCCCTGGTCGTTGGCCTGCGTCTGGTCACTGGCTTGGTAGACCAGTTGTGGGATCAGGTGCATCCAATGCCCGACCCCGATGATGGAGACATGTACGCCCGGGCAAACGCCTTGGCGTCCCTGCCAGAGACCGCTGGGCTGCTGGGCGACCTGCGTGAATCCCGGCTGATCCGTGACCGCGCCATCGGCGAACTGACCGCCCGACATGTATCGGTCGCGCTCGGTTTGACAAACGCTGCCGACGAAGAAGCTTCGCTCAGTAAAGAGCAGATCAGCCGGATGTTGGGCGATGCGATTGCCAAGGCACCGGGCCTGCGCCCCCAATGCCAGGAAGCCGCCGCGCTGGTGCGGCAATTGATGACGCTCGCCAACGACAAGCTCGGCAGCGAGGCGCCGGATCTGCGTCCCCTCTTCGCGCTGGCCAACGGTGTCGTTGGCCTGCTGCCGGGCGAGCAAGGCGATGCCGGCGTGTCAGCAGACGGTGCCGACGGTGATGCACAGGGCGGCGGACCGCCTGGGGCACGCAGCAATCTTTCGGGCGCTGTCAGCTCCCGTGCGGAGGCGATTCGTGCGATTGACATGATTTGCGAGTATCTTGAGCGTGCCGAGCCGACCAACCCCGCGCCGTTGTTTCTCAAGCGCGCAAGGCAGTTGATCGGCCAAAACTTCTTGCAATTGCTCAAGGCCTTGGCACCCCAAGCGCTGTCCGATGTTGCGGGCATGGTGGGCGTCGATCCCGATGCCGTTGAAAGCCCAGGGCCCCCGTGATTGCAGGTCTTGACACCGATTGAACTCTCAGCAAAAACTTCATAGCTTTACCCGTCTTAGCTTTATTTCGTCGCCGACCAGGAGTCTTCAGCATGAGCAGCAGCCAAAAATTCATTGCCCGCAATCGCGCACCGCGGGTTCAGATCGAATATGACGTCGAGCTGTATGGTGCCGAGAAGAAAGTCCAGTTGCCGTTCGTGATGGGCGTCTTGGCAGATCTGTCCGGCAAACCGGCCGATCCGTTGGCGCCGGTCGCCGACCGCAAGTTCCTGGAAGTCGACGTCGACAACTTCGACGCTCGCATGAAAGCCATGAAGCCACGGGTAGCGTTTCAGGTGGCCAACTCGCTGACTGGCGAGGGCAACATGAGCGTGGACATCACTTTCGACAGCATGGACGATTTCTCACCCGATGCCGTCGCACGCAAGGTCGATTCGCTGAACAAGCTGCTGGAGGCCCGCCAGCAGCTGCAGAATTTGGTGACCTATATGGATGGCAAGGGTGGCGCGGAAGAACTGATCGGCAAGCTCATGGCCGACCCGGCACTGCTGGGGGCGCTGGCCAGTTCGGCCAAGCCGCCTTCTGCCTGACAAGTACTCCACGCCAAAACACCCCAAAGAGGAAAAAACCATGGCAGAAGCCCAAGCCGCAAGCGCACTTGCTGCAGTGACGATGGATGGCGGCGATCTTGCATCGCTGCTTCAAAAAGAGTTCAAACCCAAGTCGGACGACGCCAAGAGCGCTGTCGAACAGGCGGTGCAAACCCTGGCTCAACAGGCGCTGGCGCAAACCCAGTTGATCGGCACGGATGTCGTCGCGTCGATCGAGGCGATGATCGCGGCCATCGACAAGAAGCTCTCGGACCAGGTCAATTTGATCCTGCACCATGAAGACTTCCAAAAGCTCGAAGGTGCCTGGCGCGGTTTGAGCTACATGGTCAACAACACCGAGACCGACGAGTCCTTGAAGATCCGGGTGATGAACGTTTCCAAGGCTGAACTTGGCAAGACGCTCAAGCGCTACAAGGGCACGAACTGGGACCAGAGTCCGATCTTCAAGAAAATCTATGCCGAGGAGTTCAGCCAATTTGGCGGTGAGCCCTTTGGCGCCATCGTCGGAGACTTTCACTTCGACCAGAGCGCACCCGATGTCGAGTTGCTGGCCGAGATGGCCAAGATCGCTGCATCAGCGCATTGCCCGTTCATCACCGGCGCGTCCCCGTCCCTGATGCAAATGGAATCCTGGCAAGAACTCGCCAATCCCCGCGACCTGACCAAGATCTTCACCACGCCGGAGTACGCTGCCTGGCGCTCGCTGCGCGAGTCAGAGGACTCCAAATACATCGGCCTGGCGATGCCGCGCTTCTTGTCGCGTCTGCCCTACGGCGCAAAGACCAACCCGGTCGAGGCCTTCAACTTCGAAGAAGAAACCGGCTCGGCAGACCATGGCAAATACACCTGGGCGAATGCGGCCTATGCCATGGCCACCAACATCAACCGCTCGTTCAAGGAGTACGGTTGGTGCTCGCGCATTCGAGGCATTGAATCGGGTGGCGCCGTGGCCAACCTGCCCACCCATTCGTTTCCGACCGAAGACGGCGGCATCGACATGAAGTGCCCGACCGAAATCGCGATCGAAGACCGCCGCGAGGCCGAACTGGCGCAAAACGGTTTCATGCCGCTGGTGCACCGCAAAAACAGCGATTTCGCAGCCTTCATTGGCGCGCAGTCACTGCACCAGCCTGCCGAGTATGACGATCCGGACGCTTCGGCCAATGCCAGGTTGGCGGCTCGGCTGCCGTATTTGTTTGCCACTTGCCGCTTTGCGCACTACCTGAAGTGCATCGTGCGTGACAAGATCGGCTCGTTCAAGGAGCGCGAAGAAGTCGAGCGTTGGCTGACCAAGTGGATCATGCAGTACGTGGACGGTGATCCCGCCAACTCGTCCGAGAACACCAAGGCGATGAAGCCGCTGGCTGCCGCTGAGGTCGTGGTGGCCGAGGACCCGGCCAACCCCGGTTTCTACCAGTCCAAGTTTTTCCTGCGTCCGCACTACCAACTCGAAGGTCTGACGGTTTCGCTACGGCTGGTGTCCAAACTGCCGTCAGCCAAAGGCGCCTGAGTCCGGCCCGAATCGTTCGCTCACCGATCCCCAGCTGGCTGCACAACTGGGGGCGCTCACCCAACAGGGCGCTGTTTGCAGTTTTCAAAAGGCTCGATCTGGGGCCAATTTAGGAGCAAGTCATGGCATTGGATATGTTTATCAACATGGGCGCCAACATCAAGGGCGAGTCCCGTGACAAGGCGCAGGGACCCAAGGGCGACGTTGACATCCTGGCCTGGAGCTGGGGCATGTCGCAGTCCGGCACCACGCACATGGGCGGTGGCGGCGGCGCCGGCAAAGCCAATTTTCAGGACTTGTCGTTCACCAAGTACGTCGACAGTGCCAGCTCTGCGCTGATGGTGGCGCTGGCTAAGGGTTCGCACATTCCTGAAGTGAAATTGCTGGTGCGCAAGGCCGGTGAAGGCCAGCAAAAATACATCCACATCACGCTCAAAGAGGTGCTGGTGACTTCGGTCAGCACTGGCGGCTCGGGTGGCGAAGACCGCTTGACCGAAAACGTGACCCTCAACTTTGCCCAAGTCAAGTTTGACTACACCCCGCAGGACGCCAAGGGCACTGTCGCAGGCGACAAGACCTTCGCCTGGCATATCGCAGAGAACCACGCAGCCTGAAATTTGCTGAAAGCAAGGCGTCGACGGTTTGTCGACCCCTTGCACGCGCAGGTGCTAGACAGGCGGTGACCGGTCCTGATCGGCCTGTGCATGAAGATGGCTGCGCGCTGGACCTGCATC
>JBKJKU010000168.1:0-4581 GCA_046597355.1 Aquabacterium sp. | reverse complement strand
CGTTGATGGCGCGCGAATACCGCCGGCAGCCCCTGCCCGAGCAGCATGTCCAGCGCCTCGCTCAGCCCGTAGAGCAGGTTGGTGTTGGGCGTGTACGGCCAGTAACCGGTGCGGTTCATCTCGATGATCTCGTCCCAGGCCCAGAACGCCTTGGGCAGCCGCGCCGATCGGCTGACTTCGATCGCCTTTGGCGACAAGGCGTTGAAGCTGATGCCCGGCGGCAGCATCAAGCCTTTCTGCGAGCCGCTGATGGTGACGTCGACACCCCAATCGTCGTGGCGGTAGTCGGCGCTGGCCAGGCCCGAGATCGAGTCGACCATCAGCAAGGCCGGGTGCCGAGCGGCGTCGATCGCGCGGCGCACGGCGGCGATGTCGGAGGTCACGCCGGTGGAGGTTTCGTTGTGCACCACGCACACGGCCCGGATCAGGTGGCCGCTGTCTGCACGCAGTCGCTGCTCTATCAAGTCGGCCTGCACACCGTGGCGCCAGCTGATGGGCAGGCCGGTAGCTTCGTCATTGCCCGGCAGCGCTAGGCATTCGGGCTCGAGGCCCAGGCGCCGCGCCATCTTGTCCCACAACGATGCGAAGTGCCCAGTCTCGTACATCAGCACCTTGTCGCCGGGACTCATCACGTTGACGAGTGCGGCTTCCCAGGCGCCGGTGCCCGAGGCCGGGTAGATGCACACCGGCTGCCGGGTCTGGAAGATCTGCTGCAGGCCGGCGATGACTTTCAGCCCAAGCGCGCCGAACTCGGGGCCGCGGTGATCGATGGTGGGCAGGCTGATGGCGCGCAGGATGCGGTCGGGCACCGGGCTCGGCCCAGGGATCTGCAGAAAGTGGCGGCCTGAGGGGTGCTTGTCGAGGGTGATCATGGCGTGTGAGGTGGTTGAAACGAGCATTGCATCGGCGCTTGGCCGATGCCTTCGAATAAGGCCTGTACGTGGTCGTCAGCGGCCGAGGTCAAGTTGCCGACTTAGCGCGGCCCGCATCACAGATCGGGCCAACGGTCGGCCCAGGGCGCGACGGCTTCATAGGCTTCGCCCAGGTCCAGCAGTACGTCGTCGCTGCCGTAGGCGCCGATCAGTTGCAGTCCGATGGGCAGCCCTTCGCGGGAGGGCGCAGTGGGCAGCGCCAGCCCGGGCAGGCCGGCGGCATTGACCCAGCCGGAGTAGATGGCATGGCCGCGCGGGCCAACGGCCTGGCCGTCGATCCGTGGCGGGAATGATTCGCTCGCCGGCCAGGGCAGGGCGGCGGTCGCAGGCATCACGATGACATCGAGCTGCTCGAAAACCGCCGCGCTCTCGCGCCGCAACTGCCTGACCCGCTCAATGATCTGCCACAACCGCGATGCCGGCAGGCGGCGGCCCAGTTCGGCCATGTCGCGGTACTTGGCCGAGGCCTGCTGCGCCCAGTCGGGGTGCTGATCGAACAGGGTCGCCAGGCCGATCTGGCCGATCTGCGGCCAGGCCTCGGTGAAGAAGCCCAGGTCAAGCGGCAGCGTGCCCACGTCCACCTGATGGCCGAGCTGCGCGAGCCGCTGCACGGCCTGGCCCACGCTGGCAGCGATCTGCGGGTCCAGCGGTGCATCGCCGAAACGCTCGACGTACAGCATGCGCAAAGGCCCGCTGCGCCTGGCGCTGGCCTGAGCCGCCGACAGCGAGGAGCGATCGACCGCCGCCGGTCCGCGCAGTGCGTGGAACAGCAGCCTCGCGTCGGCCACCGTGCGCGCCAACGGGCCGATGACCTCGAAGTCCAGCAGCAGGCTGGGCAGCACATGCTGGCGCGGCCAGGCGCTGAGTGACGGCTTGAGGCCGACGATGCCGGCGTGCGAGGCCGGCCGGCGGATCGAGCCGCCACCGTCCTGGGCGATGGCCAGCGGCGCGATGCCGGCGGCCACCGCCGCCACCGCGCCACCGCTGGAGCCACCGGGCGTCAACGCTGGCGCCCAGGGATTGCCGGTGGCGCCGAACAGCGGGTTGTCGGTGTAACCCTCGAGCGCAAACTCGGGCACGTTGGTCTTGCCGATGATCAGCGCGCCGCCGGCACGGGCACGGGCCACGGCCAGTTCGTCCTCGCCGGTGCAGTGCTGGCGCAGCGCCGGCGTGCCCCAGGTGGTGGGCAGGTCGCGGGTCAGCAAGCTGTCCTTGACCGTCAGCGGGATGCCGTCGAGCATCGACAGCGGCTGGCCGCTGGCATGGCGCTCGGTGGCGGCCTGGGCTTCGGCCAGAAATGCCGCGTCGCGCCGCGCCACCACGGCATTGAGTCGGGGGTTCACCGCCTCCAGGCGCTGCAGGCAATCCTGGGCCACCGCCAGCGGCGTCAGGCTGCAGTCACGGTAGCGCCGCTGCAGCTCGCTGGCCGGCGTCTGCCAGAGGGCTTGGTTCATCTGGCCGCCTCTCACATCTTGCCCGGCAGCCAGGTGGCCAGGCCGGGCACGAACATCAACAGGATGGTGAACGCGATCATGATCGCGGCATAGGGCAGCGCGCCAATGATGGCGTCACTGATGCCGCCCTTGTCCGGCCGGATGCCGTGCACCACGAACAGGTTCATGCCCACCGGCGGGGTGATCATGCCGAGTTCGCACATCAGCACGATGAAGATGCCGTACCAGACCGGGTCGATGCCCATCGCAGTGACGATCGGGAAGGTGATCGGGATGGTGGCCACCATCATCGACAGCACGTCCATGAACATGCCCAGGATGAGGTAGAACACGATCAGCACCAGCAGCAACTGCGTCGCCGACAAGCCGAACGAGGTGACCCAGGCCGTCATCGCCTCGGCCACGCCCGTCAGGCTGATCGCCAGATTGAGGATGAAGGCCGCGGTGATGATCAGCAGGATCATGCCGCTGGTCTTGGCCGTCTGCACAAAGCAATGCTGCAGCAGCAACCAGTTCAGTTTGCGGCTCTTGGCGGCGAAGAAAAGCGACGCGACGACACCGAGCGCGGCCGATTCGGTGGTGGTGGCCAGGCCGCTGTAAAGGCTGCCCATCACGATGAAGAAGACCACGCCCGGCGGCACCAGGTCCTTGAGCAAGCGCATGCGCGTGGCCAGCGGCACAGGCTCCTCGCGGATCGACTTGCCGGTGACCAGCGCGTGAATCAGGATGAAGGCCATGAAGCAGGCGGTCAGCAACAGGCCCGGGATGATGCCGGCGATGAACAGCTTGCTGATCGAGGTGTCGGTCAGCGAGCCGTAGATGATCATGTTGACCGAGGGCGGAATCAGGATGCCCAGCGTACCGCCCGCGGCGATCGATCCCAGCGACATGTCCATGCGGTAGCCGCGCTTGTACAGCGACGGCAACGCCACCGTGCCGATGGTGGCGGCGGTGGCCACCGACGAGCCCGAAGTGGCGGCAAACAAAGCGCTGCAGCCGATATTGGTGTGCAGCAGGCCGCCTGGCAGGCGGCCCAGCCAGGCCGCCAGCGCACCGAACATGCGGTCGGCAATGCCCGATCGCAGCAACAGCTCGCCCATCAGCACAAACAACGGAATCGCAGTCAGCAGGTTATCGTTGTGCACGCCCCAGACCACCGGAGCGATCGAGTTGATGAACGGCATGCCGTAGGCCAGCAGGCCGCCCAGGACACCGACCGCGGCCATCGACACGGCGATTGGCAGGCCCAGCAGCATCATGCCCAGCATGCCGCCAAAGGCGATCAGGATGTAAGTGACGTTCATGCGCGGACTCCGGCAATGTTGTCGGTGGAGGTGGCCAAGGCGTCGCCCGAGCGTGACTTGAGATCCTGCAGTTCCTCGTTCACTTCTTCCTTGGTCGAGCGGGGGCCAAATTCATGGTTCAGACTCGCCGTGTCGCCGCGTATCAGCAGCCAAGTGGCGCGTGCTGCAAAACCGGCCGAGACCAGCGCAAACAGGATCAGGCCGAACAGCCAGGCTGATTGCGGGTAGGCGAGCGGCGTGGCCCAGGGCGTCTGCGACACGCTTTTGTAGCCATGCGAGTCCTGGACAACGAACCAGGCCAACCAGGCCAGCAGGCCGGCAAAGGCAGCCAGGCTGATCACCGACAGCCAGTTCAGCAGCGTCTGCAGCCAGCCGGGCAATCGTTCGTGGAAGACATCGACGCGGATGTGCGTGCGACCCATCAGCGCCAAGCTGAAGGCGATCGTGCCACCTACGGCCAGCGAGTAGCCGCCCAGCTCGTCGGCGCCCTGCAGCGAGATGTTGAAGACCTTGCGGATCACGGTCTCGACCGCGACCAGGCAGGACAAGGCCACGAAGATCAGGCCGAACAAGGTGCCCATCCAGCGTTCAATGGAATCTTTCATCGCGCGATGTCTCCAGGATGTGCATTTGGTGGGTGGCGTGTCAAACACTGCCACCCGGTTCAGCGTCAGCTACTTACTGGACGCCGATGGCCTTGCCGACGGTCTTCTTCCAGCCGTCGCTGCAGCCGGGGTTGGACTTGTCGCATATCTCGGCCCAGGTCGGCAACGAGATCGAGGCCACGGCCTTGCGCACGGTCTCCTTGTCGGCGGCAGTCACCGGTACGTTGATCAGGTTGAACTTCTTGCCAGTGGTGCAGGGGTCTTTGCCGGCGTTGCAGTTGATGGC
>JBKJKU010000103.1:0-12484 GCA_046597355.1 Aquabacterium sp. | reverse complement strand
GGCGCATCGGGGTTCTTGACGGCGGCCGCGGCCGTGCTGGCGGTCGCGTTGAGAGCGGTACTGCCGGCAATGTGCTCGTCGATCACCGTCAGCCGGGCCGGGGTGTCGACCAGGCTGGGCCGGCAGGCCAGCAGCGCGCGGGTGTAGGGGTCCACCGGGGCGCTGAAGATCTGCGCCACCGGGCCCTGTTCACGCACCACGCCGTGGCGCATCACCACCACGCTGTCGGCGATCTCGCCCACCACACCCAGGTCGTGGCTGATGAACAGCACGCTCATGCGGTGTTTTTGTTGCAGGCCGGCCAGCAGCTCCAGGATCTGGCGCTGGATCGTCACGTCCAGCGCGGTGGTGGGCTCGTCGGCGATCAGCAGCTTGGGCTCGCAGGCCAGCGCCATCGCAATCATCACCCGCTGCTGCTGGCCACCGGAGAGCTCATGCGGGTAGGCCTGCAGCCGGCGTTTGGGCTCGGGCATGCCCACCTCGGCCAGCAGCGCTTCAGCGCGGGTCAGCGCGGCGCGCCCGCCCATACCCAGGTGCTTGATCAGCGGCTCGGCCAGCTGCGCGCCGACGGTGAACACCGGGTTCAGCGAGCTCATCGGGTCCTGGAAGACGCAGGCGATCTCGCGGCCGCGCAGGGTTTGCAGCTCGGGCCGGCTGGCCTGCAGCAGGTCGCGGCCGTGGTAGAGGATGGCGCCCGAGCGCTGCGCGTTGTCGGGCAGCAGGTTCAGGATCGACATCGCCGTCACGCTCTTGCCCGAACCGGACTCGCCGACCAGGGCCAGCGTCGAGTTCTCCGGGATATCAAAGCTGACGCCTCGGACGGCTTGGGCCAGCGTGGTGGCGCCGCGCTCGCCCAGGCGGAAGGCGACTTTCAGGTCTTGGATGCTCAGCAGCATGGTCGTGTCCGGCTCATTCTGCGCCGCGCAGTTTGGGGTCCAGCGCGTCGCGCCAGGCGTCGGCCATCAGGCTGAAGGCGGTGACAAAGACGGCCATGAAGGTGGCGGTGGTGGCCAGCTGCCACCAAAAACCCAGGATCAGCTCGCTCTGTGATTCGGCCAGCATCGTGCCCCAGCTGACCTGGTCGATCGGCACGCCCAAGCCCAGGTAAGACAGGATCACCTCGCTCTTGATGAAGCCCACCACCAGCAGGCTCATGCGCACCAGGATCACATGGCTGACGTTGGGCAGGATGTGGCGGAACATGCGGCTCATCTGGCTGGCGCCGATGGCCTCGGCGGCGCGCACGTACTCGCGGCCCGAGTGCTTGATGAACTCGGCGCGCACCTGGCGGTACAGCCCGGTCCAGCCGGTCAGCCCCAGGATCAGCACCACCGTGTCCACGCCCCGCCCCAACACGGCGGCAAAGGCAAAGATCAGCAGGATGTCGGGGATGGCCGTGAAGACGTTGTAGAGCCACTCCAGAAAGTCGCCCACCTTGCCGCCAAAAAAGCCCGACAGCGCGCCCAGCACGGTGCCGATCACGGTGGCCAGCACGGCGGCCAGCACGCCGACAAACACCGACACCTCGCATCCCTTGATCACCTTGGCCAGCACGTCGCGGCCCAGCCGGTCGGCGCCCAGCAGCAGGGTCTGGGCTTTCACCGTCTCGGTGGTCAGCATCTTGCTGGCGCGCTCGGCCCACTCCTTGTAGCGCGGCGCCAGCGGGTCGATGTCGGTCAGGTCGATCGGCGGCAGCACTTTGGATTCGAGCCCGGCCATGCTGCCGGCGTCCTCGCCAGCGCGGGGGCCGAGGAAGGTCGGCGGTGCGTTGGGCACCGCCAGCTCACGCTGCCAACCGCTGGCCACCCAGCCCGCAGCGGCGGTCGCAATCAGCAGCAAGAAAGCGAGCACGATCACGCCCGAGACCAGGCCGACACGGTCGTTCTTGAAACGCCGCCAGGCGGTGAGCCAGACGCCGGCCGAGCGTTGCACCGGCAGCACCGGCGCTGCCGTCACCAAAACAGCACTCATCGCAGCACCACCCGCGGATCGACCACCTTGTAGAGCAGGTCGGTCGCCAGGTTGATCAACATCGTCAGCATCGCCAGGTACACGGTGACGGCCTGGATCACGGGGTAGTCGCTGCGGTTCACCGCCAGCAACACCTCACGGCCCAGGCCGGGGATGGAAAAGAACACCTCGATCAGGAACGAGCCGACAAAAATGCCCGGCAGCGCCAGCCCGATGTTGGTCAGGATCGGGATCATCGCGTTGCGCAGCACATGCTTGAACAGCACGGTGGGTTCGGTCAGGCCCTTGGCGCGGGCGGTGCGCACGTAGTCGTGGCCCAGCTCGTCCAGAAAGAAGCTGCGGTAAAGGCGGGTCTGCGGCGACACACCCACCATCACCGCCAGCAGCACCGGCAAAGGGGCGTAGGTAATGAGGTTGTTGGCCACGCTGTCGCTCCAGCCCTGCACCGGGAACCAGCCGAGCTGGAAGCCAAACACATACTGGCCGACGATGACGTAGACCAGAAAGCTGATCGACAGCGCCACCGTGGTGGCCACCATCAGCGCGCGGTCGGTCAGCGAGCCCCGCACATAGGCCACGCCGAGTGCAATCGGCACCGCCAGCACCGTGTCCAGGATCAGGATCGGCAGCATCACCGTCAGCGTCGCCGGCAGGCGCGTGGCAAACAGGTGGCTGACCTGCTCGTTGGTGGCCCAGCTGCGGCCCCAGTCGAAGCTGACAATTTGCTTGAGGAAGATGCCGAACTGCACATAGGCCGGCTGGTCCAGCCCAAGCTGCTGGCGGATGGCGGTGATCTGCTCGGGCGTGGCGTTCTGGCCGGCCAGGATCACGCTGGGGTCGCTGCCAAAAAAATGAAACAGCGTGAACACCAGCAGCACCACACCGAGCAGGGTGGGCACCATCTGCCACAGGCGTTTGATCACATAAGCCAGCATCCGGTACGCACTCCAGGGGTTTTGCCGGCCCGACGCTTGTGACGCAGGACCGAAATTTCGGGATGCGCGAGTCTAGGTGACACATCCCGGCCTGCTGGCCTATCGCAAACCCCGTGCCGGGTTCGGGCTGCTGGCGCGGGTTGCCGGCAATTCGCGGGCCGCTACCGCACCGCTAGACTGCGCGGCTCACCCCCCAACAGTGCCTGGCCCGCCACCATCCTCGGCGCGCAACGGCCGTCCGCATGCAGCCACCCGCTACCTTGATGCCGCCCGCCGTGCCCGCCGAGCCGATGACGCCCCACGGCCCGCAGCGCCGGGCCGTGCTGGCCCTGCCGCTGTTGCTGCCACTGGCTGCTGCGCTGCCGGCGCAGGCGTTGGCCGCAACCAATCTGGTGCCAGCGGGGCTCAAGACCTTGCGGGTGATGTTCAATTCGGCCGAGACCAGTTTTGATCCGGCGCGCATCATCGACCTGTACTCGCGCACCGTTACCGCGCACATCTTCGAGTCACTGTACGGTTATGACGCGCTGGCGCGCCCGGTCAAGGTGGTGCCCAGTCTGGCTGCTGGTCTGCCCGAGGCATCGGACAATTTCCGGGTCTGGACGGTGCGGTTGCGCCCGGGCATCTTCTTCGCCGACGACCCGGCCTTCAAGGGCCAGCCGCGCGCGCTGGTGGCCGACGACGTGCTGTACGCCTTCAAGCGGGTGGTCGACCCGGCCAACAAGAGCCCGGCCGCCACCAGCGTGCTGGATGTCGGTTTTGTCGGGCTGGCCGAGGCGCGCCAACTGGCTTTGAGCACCCGCAAGCCGTTCGACTACAGCGCGCCCATCGCCGGGCTGAAGGCGCTGGACGACCACACCTTGCGTTTCACGCTCAAGGCGCCGCGGCCGCGTTTCATCCAGACCCTGTGTGCGCCCGACCTGTACGGCGCGCAAGCGCGTGAGGTGGTGGACTTTTACGGTGAGGCCATCGGCGAGCACCCGGTGGGCACCGGCCCGTTCCGCCTCAAACAGTGGGTGCGCGGGTCCAAGATCGTGCTGGAGCGCAACCCGCAGTTCCGCGAGATGACGTACCAGGCGGAGCCGGCCCCGGACGATGCCGCCGGCCAGGCCATCCTGGCGCGCTTCAAGGGCCGGCGGTTACCGATGGTGGACCGGGTGGAGGTGTCCATCATCGAGGAGAACCAGCCGCAGTGGTTGTCGTTCCTGAACGCCGAGATCGACGGCCTGGTGGCCAACGTCGGCTCGGTGCCGCTGGAGTTCGCGATGCTGGCGGTGCCCAACGGCCAGCTGGCGCCCAATCTGGCGCGGCGCGGCGTGCAGCTGCACCGCTCGTTGCGGTCGGACTGCGCGATGGCCTACTTCAACATGGACGACCCGGTGGTGGGCGGCTACACCCCCGACAAGGTGGCGCTGCGGCGTGCGCTGTCGCTGGCGTATGACGTCGAGCGTGAGGTTCGGCTGGTGCGGCGCGGCCAGGCGGTGCCGGCGCAGTCGCCCGTCCTGCCCGGCACCACCGGCTACGACCCGGCGTTTCGCAGCGAGATGAGCGAGCACAGCGTGGCGCGCGCCAAGGCGCTGCTCGACATGCACGGCTACATCGACCGCGACGGCGACGGCTGGCGCGAGCTGCCCGACGGCCGCCCGCTCAAGCTGACGATGTCGACCGAGCCCGAGCAGATCTACCGGCTGTTCAACGACGTCTGGCGGCGCTGCCTGCAGGCGGTGGGCGTGCGCTGTGACTTTGAGATCGCGCAATGGCCGTCGCACATGAAGGCGGCGCTGGGCGGCTCGCTGCAGATGTGGATGCTGGGCTCGTCGGCCGACGTGCCCGACGGCCAGAGTGCACTGGCACGCTGGTATGGCCCGCAGGCAGGCCAGCAAAACCTGGCGCGCTTCAAGCTGCCGGCCTTTGATGTGCTTTATGAGCGCATGCAGTCGCTGCCCGACGGGCCCGAGCGCGAGGCGCTGTTCCTCGAATGCAAGCGCCTGGCGGTGGCCTACATGCCTTACAAGGTGCTGGTGCACCGTATCGCCAACGAGCTGCTGCACCCCTGGGTGATCGGCTACCGCCGTGCCCCGTTCTGGTACGACTGGTGGCACCAGGTGGATGTGGACCCGGCGCGGCGGGCGGCCAGCGTTTGATGCCTGTTGAACGACCCACTGCCCACCCGACCTGCCGATCGTCCGCCTACCCCGGCCCTTTTTCACCCGATACCCCGTCCGTTGTCTCTATCCCCATGAACCCTCGAGCGCCCATGACGTTTTCCGCACCAACCTCAAGCCGTCCGCGCTGCTGGACGGCCCTGGCCGGGCTGCTGGCCGCCCTGGCGGCGGCAGCCACGGCACCCGCCGTGCTGGCAGCCGGCGATTCGCCCGCGCCCGCGGCGTCTGCGGCCTTGGCGGCCACCGCCAGCGCCACTGCCACCGCCAGCGCTGTGGTTGCGGTTGCCGCGCCGGCGCCGCGTGCCGAGCATGTGCTGCGCTTCGCCTTCCCGGTGGCCGAGACCGGTTTCGATCCGGCCAAGATCTCCGACCTGTACTCGCGCATCATCACCGGGCAGATCTTCGAGGCACTGTTCCACTACGACCATCTGGCGCGGCCGGCGCGGGTGCGGCCGCTGACGGCGGCGGCAGCGCCCGAGGTGTCGGACGACTTCAAGCGCTACACCTTCCAGATCCGGCCCGGCATCTACTTTGCCGACGATCCGGCGTTCAAAGGTGCCAAACGTGAGCTGGTGGCGCAGGACTATGTCTACACCCTGCAGCGCTTTGCCGACCCCGCCACCAAGAGCCCGGCCTGGAGCGAGATTGAAGAGCTCGGCCTGCTCGGCCTGGCCGAGCAGCGCAAGCTGGCGCTGGACACCCGCAAGCCCTTTGACTACAGCGCGCCGCTGCCCGGCCTCAAGGCCACCGGCCGCTACACCTTGCAGTTCACGTTGCGCGAGGCCCGACCGCGCCTGCCCGAGCTGATGGCCGACAACGGCCTGTACGGCGCGGTGGCGCGCGAGGTGGCCGAGTTTTATGGCGACAAGCTGGCCGAGCACCCGGTGGGCACCGGCGCCTTTCGGCTGGCCAGTTGGCGGCGCAGCTCGCAGATCGTGCTGGACCGCAACCCGAACTACCGGCTGCGCCACTACGAGGACGAGGCCGAGCCCGGCCCCGACGACGCTGCCGGCCAGGCGCTGCTGGCACGCTTCAAGGGCCGGCAGATTCCGATGCTGGACCGGGTCGTGGTCTCGATCATCGAAGAGGCGCAACCGCGCTGGCTGTCGTTTTTGAACCGGCAGCAGGACTTCATCGAACGTGTGCCGCCCGAGTTTGTCAACACCGCGATGCCGGGCGGCAAGCTGGCGCCCAACCTGGCCAAACAGGGCGTGATCGGCTACCGCACCGTGGGCCCGGAGGGCGTGCTGACCGTCTTCAACATGGAAGACCCGGTGGTGGGTGGCTACACGCCCGACAAGATCGCGCTGCGCCGGGCGATCAACCTGGCCGTGGACATCCCGCGCGAGATCTCGATGGGCCGGCGCGGCCAGGCCATTCCGGCCCAGTCACCGCTGGTGCCGCACACCACCGGCTACGACCCGGCCTACCGCAGCGAGATGGGTGAATACAGCCCCGCCAGGGCCAAGGCCTTGCTGGATCTGTACGGCTATGTCGACAAAGACGGCGACGGTTGGCGCGACCTGCCCGACGGCAAACCGCTGCTGCTGGTGCGCGCCACCCAACCCGACGCGGCCCAACGCCAGCTCGACGAGCTGTGGCAAAAAAACATGAACGCGATCGGGCTGAAGATCAACTTCAAGTTTGCCAAATGGCCCGAGAACTTGAAGGCCAGCCAGGCCGGCAAACTGATGATCTGGGGCGTGGGCTCGTCGGCGTCGCAGCTGGACGGCCAAAACGCGTTGCAGCGGCTGTATGGACCGTCCTCGGGCGGTGGCAACCTGGCGCGCTTCAAGCTGCCCGAGTTCGATGCGCTCTACACCCAGATGTCGTCACTGCCCAACGGGCCTGAGCGTGATGCCTTGTTCCTGCAGGCCAAGCGCCTGTCCACCGCGTATGCGCCCTACAAGCAGCATGTGCACCGGGTCTACACCGACATGGTGCAGCCCTGGTTTGTGGGCTACCGGCGCGGCCTGTTCTGGAACCGCTGGTGGCACATGGTGGACGTGGACCCGGCGCTGCGGCCGGCCGAGTAGGCGCCAGCGCGGCAGCTGATTGAAGGCCGGCGGGCACGAAGCGGCGCACGCTGCGGCCGGTGGGATCACTTCTTCTTCTTGCTGCGCTCGGGCACCACGGTCGTGATGGTGGCGGTGACCGCGCCGGGCGACAGCGGCTTGGCGGTGCTGTCGTCTTTCTTGGGTTTTTTGGTTTCTTTGCTGCTGCGTTGCTGGGACTTGGCCATGGCGGCGCTCCTTGCTTTGCCGCACCGGGATGGCGCGGGATGGCGCATGCTTGCGGCTGGCGGCGGGCTTGTCAATCTTTGGCCGGGTGCCCCATGTGCGATGGCCCTGCCGCTGTGGCGCCGCCGCCATCACGCCAGCTGACGTGGCGGCGCAGCGGCGGCTGAACGGGGCCCGCGGCTCAGGGGGCCGGCAGATCGGCGCGGGCCTTGACGATCACCGCGCGGGCCTGCAGCTCGCTGTCCAGCGAGGCCTCCAGCGGAGACCGGCACAGGCCGGCGTGGTCGTAGCGGGCGTTTTCGTACAGCGCTGCGGCGGCCGGAAAGGTGCTGAGCAGCGCGTCCAGCCCGCCGTCCAGCGTCAGGCCGTCGAGCAGCTGCGCCAGGTGGCGCACCAGCCGGCGGTATTGCGCCGCGCCGATACGCTGGCCGCTGTTTTCCACCCGTTGCAGCAGTTCAGCCAGGGTGATGGCGGTCTTGAGCGTGCCGGTGATCGGTTGCCCGCCCGGGGGCTGGGCGGCGGGGTTGGATGCGGGGCGGGCGGTGTGCATGTCGGGGCTCCTGGGACCCGCAACAGGCGGGACCGATGCACACCAGATGGTGATGGCGGCCCGGCTTGCAAGGTGGGGGTGGGTGCCGGGGTCAATCGGGCGCTGCGTTGGCGCCGGTGGGCTGCCGGTCCAGCGCGTCGACAAACGCGTCGAACACCTGCCACAGCGGGGCCAGTGATGCGGCGTCGGTCGGTGCCAACGCTGCAAGCGCCAGCAGCACCGCCTCGAAGGTCGAGCGCTGTTGGGCGCCGCGGGCGCGCCGGACGCGGTAGCGCGAGGGCGGCGGGTCGGCCAGCGTCAGCCGGGGCAGGCCTTGCAGCCAGGGGCTGTTGTAGAGCATGCGCCGGCTCTTGCGCCAGGTGCCGTCGATCACCACCAGCCGCAGCTGCGCGGGCTGCGCCAGCCAGGCGTTGTCCAGCGGGGGTGGCGCGGGCAGCGCGGCGTCCTGCGGGGTTGCGGGGTAGAGCAGCAGGTCGCGCCGGGGCGGGCCGGGCGCCGCGGTCAGGCCCGGCGGTTGCACAGCGTCGGCGGGGTCCGGCGGCGTGGGCCAGGCATCGCCCACCAACAGCCGGCTGCCCGTCAGCGCCAGGTGCAGCAGCCGGGCCGTGCCCTTGGGCTCACGCTGCTCGCGGGGGTGCTGCAGGATCAGCAGCGCCACGGCGGCGGCCACCGGCACGCCGGGCCGCGCCAGCACGGCGCAAATGCAGGCCGCACGCAGGCAGCGCGGGCAGGACGGGCGGCGGGGGACAGCGGGGTTGATAGGCCGGGTTCAGACCAGGAAGGCCTCGGCCAGCCGCACCCAGTAGCTGGCGCCGGTGCCCAGGCAGCGGTCATTGAAGTCGTAGGCCGGGTTGTGCACCATGCAGCCGCCCTCACCGGCGCCCTGGCCCACGCCGTTGCCCAGCAACAGGTAGCTGCCCTTGCATTTTTCGAGAAAAAACGAGAAGTCCTCGCTGCCGGTCAGTGGTTGCAGCGGCGGCATGATGCCGGCCTCGCCGACCCAGTCCAGCGCCACCTGGCGGGCAAACGCGGTGGACTCGGCATCGTTGACCAGCACCGGATAGCGCCACTGGTAATCGATGTCCACGGTGGCGCCAAACACCGCGGCTTGCGCCTGCACGACCTCGGTGATGCGCTGCTTGAGCTGCTCGCGCACGGCCGGCCGCAAGGCGCGCACCGTCAGCTTCAGCTCGGCCTGCTGCGGTATCACGTTGGCGGCCGAGCCGGCATGGAACGCGCCCACCGTGATGATCGCCATGTCCAGCGGCGGCACGTTGCGCGAGACGATGGTCTGCAGCGCCATCACGATGGCCGACGCGGCCACCACCGGGTCCACCGCCAGCTGCGGCATGGCACCGTGGCCGCCCTTGCCGTGCACCGTCAGCACCACGGTGTCGCTGCTGGCCATCGCCGGCCCGGCCAGAAAGCCCAGCGTGCCCTCGGGATGGCCGGGCATGTTGTGCAGCGCAAACATCGCGTCGCAGGGGAATTTCTCGAAAAAGCCCTGCTCGATCATGTGGCGGGCGCCGCCAAAACCCTCCTCGGCGGGCTGAAACACGACATGGAGCGTGCCGTTGAAGTTGCGGCTGGCGGCCAGGTGCCGGGCTGCTGCCAACAGCATGGTGGTGTGGCCGTCGTGGCCGCAGGCGTGCATCTTGCCCAGCACCTGGCTGGCCCAGGCGTGTTGGGCGGTCTCCTGGATTGGCAGCGCGTCCATGTCGGCCCGGATGCCCAGGCGCTTGGCGCCATCGCCCACCACCAGCGTGCCCACCACGCCGGTGCCGCCCAGGCCGCGGTGCACCGCATAGCCCCAGCGCGCCAGGCGCTCGGCCACCAGGTCGCTGGTTTTGAATTCCTCGAAACCCAGTTCGGGGTTGGCGTGGATCTGGTGCCGGGTGGCCAGCATTTCGGGCTCCAGCGCACGGATAGCGTCCAGGGCGGGCAGGTCGGCACGGGCGTTCATCGGGTCTCCTCGGGGTGGGGTTTGCGGGGCCAGATCGGCGGCGGTTTCACCAGCCCCCAAAACGCGGCCAGACGGCCAGCAACTGCTGGTCTTCGTCCAGCAGCTGGTAGTGCGCAAACTGGGCGCAGGTGGCGCAGGCATGGTTGGGCAGGATGCGCAGCAGTGCGCCCACCGGCAGGTCCAGCAAACGGGCCGCATCGCCACTGCGGTGGGCGATGGTGCCGTGCTCCTGGTTGGCGGCGATCACGGTGTAGTCGGGCAGCACCCGGCCATCGGCGTCGCAGACCAGGCCATAGCCCTGGTCGACGGCCTGGCCGGCGGTGCCGCGGTCGCGCGACATGGCCATCCAGCCGGCGTCCACCAGCGTCCAGCCCTTGGTGCGCTGGTGGCCCACCACGCTGGTCAGTACCGACACGGCGATGTCGTCGGTTGTGCAGACACCCAGCCCGGCCATCACCAGGTCCTGAAAGACGTAGACGCCGGCACGCAGCTCGGTCACGCCGGCCAGGCCTTGGGCAAACAGCGCGGTCGGGGTGGAGCCCACGCTGACCACCGGCGCGGCATGGCCGGCCGCGCGCAGGTGGTGGGCGGCGCGCACGGCGCCAGCCCGCTCTTGCTCGGCGGCGGCTTGCAGGGCGGCCGGGCTGCGGCAGTCGTAGCTGGCGCCCAGGTGGGTCAGCACCCCCAGCAGCTGCAGATTCGGCGTTGTCGCTGGCGGCCCCAGCGCGGTGGCCACGGCCCGCAGCGCTGCCGCATCGTCGGGTGCGATGCCGGCGCGGTGACCGTCGGTGTCGATCTCGATCAGCACGCCCAACGGCGCGGCAAAGCGGTCGGCAGCAGCGCGCAGCGCTTGTGCGGCGCCAACGCTGTCCAGGATCACCCGCAGCCGCACGCCGCCAGCCAGCAGCCGCGCCACGTGTTGCAGCTTGTTCGGTGTGATGCCGACCGCGTAGGTGATGTCGTCAAAACCTTCGGCGGCAAACTGGTCGGCTTCGCGCAGCGTGGACACGGTGATCGGCCCGGCCGCCGCACCCAGCATCGCGCGGGCCACCGGCAGGCACTTGGCGGTCTTGACATGCGGCCGGAACACCACCCCCAGCGCCTCGACCCGCTGTTGCATGCGGGCGATGTTGGCGGCCATGCGCGGCTGCGACAGCAGCAGGGCGGGAGTTTCCAGCGGGCTGGCCGGATGCAGTGCGGGTGTTTGCAGCATGGTGTGGCCCACTGTAGCGCGGCGCTTGGCGGGCGCACGGTCTGCACCGTTGCGCCGCTTCAGCGCCGCGCCCCCCGCCGGCGCGGGCGCGGCAGGGGCTGGCTTGGGTCAGTGCGGGGCTTCGGCGGGCGCTGGGCTCAGATCGAGGGCCTCGGCCTCGACCACCCGCAGCAGGGCCGTTTCCAGCAAGGCCCGGGCGTGGCCGGCCGCCCGCAACAGGTCGGCATGCAGCGCAGCGTCGGCCGGGCCGGCGCTCAGGCACTCGGCGCTGTAGGTCTCGAACAGGCCCAGCTGCATCACCAGCCCGGCCAAGTGGCGCGGGCATTCACAGGCCACCGGATTGGCCATGGCGCTCAACCGGTCGAGCTGGGCTGGGTCGAACCGGCGCGGTGGCGCGTCACCCTGACCGGAGGCGGGCAGCGGGGCACTGGCCGCCTGGGGTGTGGTGGCGTCCAGCGTGAGCGCCGCCAGGGCGGCATCGACCTGCACCCGCAGATCGGCGTCGTCCAGCGGCGCGCGGTGCAGGTGGCAACCGGCATCGCGCAGGCGCTTAGCGGCCAGATCGGCACCAAAGCCGTAGACCACGATGCAGCGCCGCACGCCCAGGCGCTGTTTCAGCGCCAGCAGGCGATTGACCGTCTCGGGTTGCAGCGTGGGCATTTCGGCGACCAGCAGGTCGGCCTGTGCACCGGCGGCCGTCGGGTTGCCCAGCGCGGTAGCGCGGTCGGCCTGGGCCGCCTCGGCGGCGGCCAGGTCGGCCCAGGTGCCCACACGCTGCAGTGCGCAGGCGCCCAGCCGGCGCGGCAGGCCCAGGCCCAGCATGCAGGCGCGCGGCCGGGCCGCGGCGACCGCCGGCGGGGCGCCCAGCGCGGCGCGTGCATCGGTGATCTCCTGCAGCTCAGGCGTGGTCAGCCGGGCCACTGTGCCGATGGCATGGCCCAGCTCGATCAGCTGCGTGATCAGCAGCAGGCGCTCGACGTCAGCGCCGGAGTAGAGCCGGTGGCCACTGTCGGTTACCGCCGGGGCAATGACCTGGTAGCGGCGCTCCCAGATGCGCAGCGTGGACACGGGGATCTGGGCCATGCGTGCCACTGCACCGCTGCGGTAACGCGGTTGCTCGCTGGAGACTGAAGTGAACATGTTTTGCATCACAATAGTCTAAGGATATTTGGTTTGAAATGCGCAAATCCGATGCAAAAATGATTCGCAAGTGCAACAATGCGTCACGATTGAGGCAAAGCGGCGTCATGTCAGCGGCGCTGCGGCGGTGCAAGGTTTCCATTTCGGGCCGTCGCGCCGCCCCTCAAACGTCTTGCCAGCGCGTTTTCGTCGAGGCTTGTTGTTGGCGCTACGCTGGCGGGCTCCGCTTTCCTCCCCGTGCCGTTGCCGGAGCCGGCACGGGGGACCACTTGATCCGGACAAGGACACATTCACCATGAACAGCCGC